>NZ_CEVYEL010000025.1:0-38341 GCF_982403165.1 Longicatena sp. | reverse complement strand
ATGGACAAAAATGTTTTAATTATTTTGTGTGTCTACTTGACACAAGCTGATCAAAACAAAGCATAATGATTTTTTTATGCATCCTTTTCCCCTGTGGCATGACTTTACTCAACCCTTTCAAATGTCTATATGATGTTAAAGTATTTTTCTCATCTGTATGAATGATTTCAGGTAACTTTTAAATAATCACAAATACATCATACCTATTTCTACTTAAAAGTTTAGCACGCTTATTTCTCATCGTCAATAAAAATGGTTATTTTATGTATGATTCATTAAGTATATTTACTCTTTCATACAATGTGATTGATAATAGATTGCTTTCCCTATGTTTTCCTAAATAACCTGATCAAATAAAAAAAGCTAGGAATCAAACAAATTGATTACTAACTTAATAAGAAAAAATATGATATATTATTTTATTTCATCCACCGTCGCAAAACGATAGCCTTCCTTCTTCATATTCTTTATAAAGGTATCCATGGCTTCATAGTTTCCTTTATTGCTAGGATGCAAAAGATAGATAGCACCATTATGATAATGATCCATCATTGTCTTTAATGCTTCTTCTCCACTTACATCACTGGCATAATCATAATAAGCGTGACTCCAAAAATACGTACGATAACCTAAATCCTTTACCATTTTCATTGCACGTTCGCTGCCTCCGCCTTTCGGAAAACGAAAGACTTTCTTCATTGGTACTCCGCATACTTCCATATACGTTTTTTCTGTCTCTGTAATTTCCTTAACAAAAGCATCTACATCTTTAGCGTTGGCAAGTGTCGTCATATCATAATGGTGCCAAGTATGATTGCCGATTACATGACCATGCTTCACAAGATCGCGCATAAAATCGGCTTCGTTCTTGATATAGTTACGCGTCAAGAAAAAGGTCGCTTTCACGTCGTTTTTATTTAAGACATCAGCAATTTGTTTGATATAGGTAATATCATTTCCCCCTTCATCAAACGTCAGATAAATAACCTTTTCATCTTTCCCCTGATAATAAGCATCATATTTATCTAATAAGCTTTGCGGTTTTGCGCCAGTAGTCCGTTTATGTTCCTTACTTTTATTAAACCACCATTCTTCTGCAGTATTGTCGTAATCATCATGATTATAATACAGCTTGGTCGTTGTAGGATCTTTACAAACCTGCACTTTACGTGTGACACTGGCAATATTGTTACTAGCGTCTTTGACTTGATAAACAATGTCATAGGTACCTGTTTTTTTCATATTAACATGATGTTTAACCGTTACTTTTTTGGTTAGATCACCATCATAATTATCCTGTGCATGAAAGCCTGGTTCTTGATACGTACCATTCTCAAACACTCGAATCATCTTTCCTTGTTTTAGTGTAATAGTAGGTGCTTTCGTATCAACAACATGTACCGTTCGACTTACTTTTTTATCATAACTATCAAGATGATAGACGATTGTATACGTTCCTAATTTATCTGTATTCAGATTCGAGGTGCGTTTCACTTCATCACTATAATCATGAAATCGATAGCTCGCTATCACTCCGGGATCGCGAAATGATTCATGTACCTGTACCTTCATTTCTTTGTCTCCATCCACTTTTAACAATGGTACGAATAAGCCACTGAAAAAGAGTATTTTAACGAGTACACCTATTACACAAATACCTAAGCATGCCAAAATTCCATAAATCGTATAGCGGCAACGTCTGCTCATATGCATCACCTCATGGTAAAGCGTATGCATAAGCATCATTTTTTATGATTGTTAAGTAGTTTATGATCGTATGTATCCATGCCCATAACATTTATTAAGAATGGTACAAGTTAATCGCATTATTTATTATTCTTGGTGATAATGATACATTCCAATTAATTGCTCACTGCAACGCAAACCATCAATCGCCGCCGATACAATGCCTCCTGCATAACCGGCTCCCTCACCACAAGGATAGATACCTTTGATTTGTATAGAGGTACAATCTTCTTTATTTCTTATCATGCGAATTGGAGAACTGCTGCGTGTTTCCACACCAATCAGTACAGCATCTTGATAGGCAAAGCCTTTCAATTTTTTATCTAATCCTTGTATTGCTTCTTCCATCGCCTCACACACATAGCTTGGCAAGATAGTATGCAGATTTGCCGGTGTTACCCCTAACGCATAGGTTGGTACTACACTGCCAAACCCTTTTGAAGTTTGATGTGCCAAAAAATCCTTAACCAATTGTGCTGGAGCCTTATAAGAACATCCGCCTGCCTGAAATGCTTTTTTCTCTAATGTTTCCTGAAATTGAATCGCTTTTTCCGGGTCATTCCCATAATCCTCAGGACGTATTTGTACCAGCAAGGCACTATTGGCATTTTCTCCATCACGGGCATGCTCACTCATGCCATTTACCACAACGCCACCTTCCATAGAGGCACTTGGCACGACATATCCACCCGGACACATGCAGAAAGTATATACCCCGCGCCCATTGGATGCCGGATAGGTCAAACGATATTCTGCCGCTTTTAAACGAGGATGATTCGCATATGCTTTGTATTGCGCTTCATTGATCAAGCGTTGTGGATGTTCGATTCTGGCTCCTACAGCAAATGCCTTTGGCTCTACTGCGACACCTCGTTTCATCAACATACGCATCGTATCACGAGCGCTGTGACCGATTGCTAAGATTAGTTGTTCACACGGTATCACTTCACCATTTGCCACAACACCACAGACTTCTCCTTTTTCAATCAAGATATCATCTAAACGCGTAGAAAAGCGGATTTCTGCCCCTAAACGAAGGATTTCTTCACGCATGCGTTTCACGATATCACGTAATAAATCCGTACCGATATGGGGATGCGCTGTATATAAAATATCTTCAGGAGCTCCAAAGCGTACAAACTCTTCCAAAATCTTGCGAATGCGTACATCCTTTACTCTGGTAGTTAATTTGCCATCGCTAAACGTTCCGGCACCACCTTCTCCAAACTGCACATTACTTTCGGTATTTAAAATTCCTTCCTTCCAGAAGTGTTCAACGCTTTTTACACGTTTTTCCACACATTCTCCACGTTCTAAGATTAAAGGTTGATACCCCATCTGGGCTAATAACAAAGCTGCGAACATACCGGCTGGTCCAAAGCCAACAACAATCGGGCGATGGACAAGTCCGACAACACCTTTTTTCGGCATGCGATAGCGTTCATCCGGGGTCTTGGTGATATCCTTATGAGGATGTTTTAAGACATTTTCTTCATGTTTGAGGGTACAATCCAGCGTATACGTAAACTGCATATGGCGCCATCTTGCATCAAAGGTTTCTTTATGAATGCGCCAAGATAGTAATTCCTCTGGTGCTATGCGCAATTTTTTAATAATTTTTTCCGGAAGTAACGTCATATCTTCTTCTAACGTTAAATGAATTTGTTGAATACGTATCATAAGTATTTTTCTCCTTTAAAAGGGAAAAGAAAGCCAATCAGCTTTCCTTTCTAAGCATATAAGTGTTTGAAAATAGGGAAATGTTTTGCTAGTGTATAAATAATGAGCGCAAACAATAAGGAAGACAACGCAACAATTCCATATTGTAATAAAGCATTCATCGTTGGAAATAAAGCTGTGACCACAACAACAAACATAAGATGAGATACATAGATCAATAGCGATAACACACGCAAGGTCTTATAAAGCTCTTTGACCTTAAGATCTATGGATAATAAAGTAATAAATAAGAATGCAACCGTTGGTACCAACATCAAATACATACTTGCCAAATCATGCATATATCCTTGTTCTCTTAAGAAAAAGCATTCTCCGAATAAAGCACACAGGGACAATACAAAGCCGATAAAGGGTCCTAAGGTACTGCGGCTTACGACCATGCGCCCTTGCGCAAAATAAGCACCTAAAGAAATAAACAACATACCAAAGAAAATCCCATTTCGCGTTGTCACAAAAAGCTGGATGTAATAATGGTATGCACGACCTATATAAGGTAACTCTTCAATCATCTGTGGATAAACATTACCAAGCATCCCTATGAGATACAAAAGGGCACTGATGATTATCGTTGTCGTCAAGGAAACATAACGACGCAGAACATAAACAGCACATACCGCTACCATCAAAGCTGGTAAAAACCAGAGATGGTAATAACTTCCGGTAAAGAAGAAGTCACGCAGATAGCGCAAGAAAGTCATCGCATGTAATCCATCGCCCCTAACTAACAAATAATTAAATGGCAAATAGAAGATTGACCAAATCAGATAAAGTTTACCTAAACGAAATACATAATGTTTTAAGGCCGTAACATTTGCATAATCATTCCATTCTCTTTCATTATCCAGTTTCGCAAAAAATAAATAACCGGAAATTATGAAAAACAAAGGTACGGCAATTCTGGCGATAATCTGAACCAATACAAAATTTGCTGTCTCATTTATATCCAATAATGGCCCTGTATGTATACAAATAACTAAAAAAGCACTCATAAACTTTGCAATATCTAATGCACAATATGTTTTCTTCTGCATCATTTCCCCTCCTTTATGATCCCTATTACTTAATTCAGCAGATAATTTCATGAAAAATAGCCACTTCTGGCTATTTATAAATTCTTGGCAATCGCGCACTCATCCAACAAAATGTTTCATTATTGATTGTTTGAGCTAATCTAGTTAATTCATCAATCGGTAACTTTTCATCACCGTCACAACCAAATAAAGTAACAACATCGCCTTCTTTGACATGTTCTATATCTGTAACATCTAACATCATTTGATCCATACAAATATTGCCAATGATCGGTACCCGTTTCCCATGCAACAATGCACATGCCCCTTTATTGGAAACACTGCGTGGATAGCCATCCGCATAGCCTATAGAAACTGTGGCGATACAACTGATGCGCTCACTGGTAAAATGGCGGCCATAACTTACACAGACACCTGGCTGAATCGTTTTTACCATTGAAATGTTTGCTTTTAATTGCATGATAGGCTGAAAATCAGGATGCGTGATCGTATCAATGGCATCATCACTTGTCGCACCTAAGAACAATAAGCCCGGGCGTACATAATCATACTTTAAATCCGGATAGTTCAAGATACCATAACTATTTTGTAAATGGCGTATGCCAACATCAATTCCGGCATCTTCCAAATCCTTCAACACCTGATCAAATAACATGATTTGCTTTCTTGTATAAGCCTTATTATCCTCATCCAGACCATCACTTACACTAAAGTGGGAGAAAATGCCATCGACTGCTATATGTGGCAGATGATAAACTTCTTTCACTTCCTCGATACGGTAGTCCTGTTGTTGTGTTATGATGCCCAAACGTGACATTCCTGTATCCACCTTGACATGTCCATGCATGATAACCCCATGCTCTTTACACCATGCATTTGCTTTTTTGGCATAGTCTAAGGATAAAAAGGTTTGGATCAAATCATGTTGAATGACTTGATGAAAATGAACAGGTGGTGTATAACCTAAGATTAAAATTGGCTCACGGATACCGCCTTCACGTAAGGAAATGCCTTCATCCACACTGCTGACACCGAAAAAATCAATGCCACAGCGGCTCAATTCTTTGGCACATGCCACATCTCCATGACCATACGCATTCGCTTTTACGATTGCCATGATCTTGCTGGTAGAGGGCAATAATTTTTGTATTTCTTTTACATTATGGCTGATCTTGGACAGATCAATTTCCAGCCATGCTCTGGTATCGCTCATCAGCATGGTTCTCACCTCTTTTATTTATCTTGTTAATGCAAATGCAATCAATTTGTCTAATAAATCGCCGAATTCAATACCGGCTTCTTTCATCATCGTCGGATAACGTGAAGTATCCGTAAAGCCGGGAATCGTATTTACTTCATTCATCACAATGCTTTGTTGAGGAGTAACAAACATATCAACCCGTGTCATACCTTTACAATTCATAGCACGATAAGCTTTCAAAGCCAAGCTTCTTGCCTCTTCAAACAGCTCTTTACTGATTCTGGCAGGACAGTAGATATGAGAGTCTACCATTTGATATTTCCCTTCATAATCAAAGAATGGAGCGGCTGTTTCAATTTCATCCACACTGCCCGCAAACAACTCTTTATTTCCCATCACCGCACAGCCGATTTCAAAACCTTCAATCGTCGTTTCCAAAATCACCTTGCCACGGCCATCATGATAAAACGCATCCTTCATGCTTTCTTCAAAGTCATCAAAGGAAGCAATTTTATGAATACCGAAACTACTGCCGGCATTGGCCGGTTTAATAAAGATCGGTAAACCTAACTTAGCTTTTGCTTCTTCATAAATATGTCGATAATCCAAATGTTCATCCTCGTATACACACAGATAAGGGGCACAAGGAATACCGGCATTTTCCATGACGATATGCGCCATTTCTTTATCCATGCAAATAGCACTGCTCATATGATCACAGCCGACATAAGGAATGCCACTTAATTCAAACAATCCTTGAATGGTTCCATCCTCCCCATTCTTGCCATGTAGAACAGGGAAAATACAATCCACTGGAAGTGTTTCATAGCTGCCATCTTCCTTTAGTTTAAGAAACCCCTTTTGGGCAGTGGAGCAGGATAAGACACATGGCGTGATATTACCATCCATCCACGTATCATGCTCAATGGCATCTACATCACCATCATATGCAAACCATTCGCCATCCTTGCTGATTCCGATGAAGATCAGTTCATATTTATCTTTATGTAAGGAACGAATCAAGCTTGCTGCAGAGTGCAGAGATACCGGGTATTCGCTTGATTTTCCGCCAAAAATTACAGCTAATTTCAATGTACTCATTTTACTACCTCTTCTTCCTTTTTTACTAATGCATCCACTACTTCATCCAGCTTCATGCCACGACTTCCTTTTACTAACAGCATGCAGTCTTTATGCTCATATGGACGAAGATAACAGATTAATGCTTCTTTATCCGTAAAGTGTTCAATATGTACACCTGTTAAGTTATTAAATGCTCCTTGTGTGATATAACGCGCCATATCACCAATCGTTAAGACTTCATTTAAATGGTACTTCGCTAAATCTTTACCTAATGTATAATGAATCATATCACTGGTGTCACCTAGTTCCAGCATATCACCTAATACCGCAATCTTATAAGGAACATCAAATTCTTCCATGGTATCTAAAGCTGCCAATGCACTTTGTGGATTTGATTTATAAGAATCATTTAAGATCAAACACTTACCAAAATCAACAAGCTCATTGCGCAATCCTGTTTTTTCAATATTTTGATAACCTTCTCGGATTTCTTCTACACTTAAACCTAACGCTTTCGCTGCAATCCAGGCAGCTGTTGCATTCATCGCTTGATGCTTACCAATCATATCTACATGATATGGACACACATCATCATTTAAACAGAAACTGACACCTTCACGTTTTTGCGTGATATGCGAAATCACATAGTCATTCTGTGGCTTCACTCCAAAGGTGCGGATACGAATATGTCCAGGAATCTGTGCCTGGGTGACCGCATTTTGCAAGATTTCCTGATCACCATTGTAGATAAACAAGCCATGCTCTTTTAATCCTTCAACAATTTCTAATTTCGCTTTAGCGATATTTTCCATCGTTTTCAGATTTTCTAAATGCGCAGTACCTACATTTGAAATAATCGCAATATCCGGTTCTACCATATGCGTCAGAAAAGATAATTCCCCTAAATTTTCCATTCCCATTTCAATAACAGCTGCCTCAACATTTTCACTCAAACTTAATAAGGTTAAGGGAACACCTATCTCATTATTATAATTGCCCAATGTTTTTTGCGTGATGTAGTGTTCTTGAAGCAATGATGCTAAGATATCTTTGGTACTCGTCTTTCCATTACTGCCGGTAATTCCTACCACTTTCATATTTAGTTGATGCCGATATGCCTTTGCTAAGTCTTGCAAAGCTTTTGTTGTATCTTCAACTAAAATAACAACGACCTCTTTGGGAGGATTCGGCTCTTTTCGTTCCCATAAAACAGCTTTTGCCCCATTCGCAATCGCTTGTGCAACATATGCATGTCCGTTATTCTTCACACCATGGATTGGGATGTATAAGTTTCCTTCCACGACCTTGCGAGAATCAATACAGACACCCTGAATCTTTTCTTCAATAGCCCCATTTTCTATATAGTCCGCATCCAACATACGGATAATTGCATCAATTGATCGTATAATCATGAACCTTACGTCCTTTCATTAACATCTTAATATCTACACATATCTTGTTTTCGTGTGATATGTTCCGCATTTTATTATAGCATAACCCCTCCAACTTGAACCAAAGAATTTTCATAATTTCCTTATATTATCGTAAGAATTCCCACATCCATTTTTTTACAGCGCTTTCATGCCGAAAGAATCCCTAACCATAGGAAAGTTCTACCTAAAAAGCAAAAACATCTGTAGAAAGCTAAACACATAGCTACATTTGCATTTACAAAGCTTTATAACAAGGTTAACCATCGAACATATGAAAAAAACATATCGGCATCTTCCCATGTAAGCAAGCTTACCTTGCATAGCATTCACTCATTCATACCATAAAAAAAATCAGACCATATGTGATCTGATCATATTTTCGGATGCGCTTATAAGTTTTCCAGGAAAATCTTTAAAAAGATGTAAGTTCTATCAAAGCTATCCATATCTAAGCGTTCTTGTGGTGTATGAATATCTTCCATCAGCGGTCCCATCGTTACGATTTCCATGTTTGGATTTAAGGCTTTAAACACACCGCATTCTAAACCTCCATGTACGGCTAACAGCGTTAATTCTTTTCCATAAATATCCTTGCATACACGTTTCATAACTTCTCGCAATTCGCTTTTTTCATCATAGCTCCAAGCTGGATAGCGTGCCTCATGTTTTGTTTCAAAACCAAAAGCCTCTGCTAAAATATCCATAGTGATTGCTAAATCATCCACATAAGATTCCAAAGCCCCTCGTAAGGAAACATTTAACATGACTTCTTCATCGCAATGAATGACTGCAAGATTACTACTGGCAGTACTTAATCCTTCAATGCTCATACTGTGATGATGTAAACCATCTGGCACACTAAGCATTAGTTTTAATAAATTTTCACTATCTTCAATGGACATGGCTGTTTTTGCTGATGTTTCATAAAATGCGACTTCCATATTCGCATCACTAAATTCCAATTCCTTTTTTATTAACGCAGTCATTTCCTGGACTGTTTTTTCCAATTTTATAAAAGGTGCATCACTAAAGAAAACAGCTGATGCTTCACGTGGAATTGCATTATCCTTGTCACCGCCATCCATCATATGCAACTGCATATCAAATTTTGCATTTACTGCATATAATATGCGTGCTAATAAACGATTGGCATTTCCACGTTCTTTATCAATTTCACCGCCACTATGGCCACCTTTTAACCCCTTTACATCTAAACGATATGCCTTTTCTTGCATAGGCACTTGCAGATTTGGACGTGTGAAGATTACATTCATACCTCCTGCCGATGAAATACAGGTTGCGGTTTCCCCACCATCATCTAAATTGATCATGCGATTTGCATGCAATTGTTCTTTCTTTAATGCCAATGCACCAAATAATCCTACTTCCTCCTGTACGGTAAAAATGCATTCCAGCATTGGATGTTTGGCCTCTTGATCATCCAATAAAGCCAGCATATATGCCACACCGACACCATCATCCGCGCCTAGCGTCGTTCCTTCCGCCATTAAATAACCGTCTTCCAGTTTTAACTTTAAAGCATCCTTTGCAAAGTCAAAATCCACATCGCGATGTTTCTCACAAACCATATCCATATGAGCTTGTAAAATGATCGGTTCATGCTCTTCATAGCCCTTGCTTGCCGGCTTACATATAATGACATTATTCATTTCATCACGTTCATACGTAAACTGATGTGCTTTTGCGAATTCTTCTAAATAAGCACTATATGCCTCCTCATGAAAAGAACCATGAGGGATACGCGTCATCTCTTCAAAATACTTTTGATGAGCAAATGCATGATTCAAAATAGTTTCCATTTTATACATCCTCCATAAACATAGTGTTATTGTACCACATTCTCTTTGAATTACCATGAGATACGCCTTATTGTTTCACATTCATCTGCCGATAATACCCAATTCGCTCCTTAGCGCACTTCAACTGTTTCGGCGACATTGTGATTTTCCCCTTCTGTATAGCAAACAGACCTTCCTCTTTCAATCTGGCAATCGTACGATTTAATGTTTTTACACTGATGCCAATTTCTTCATACAATACATTGCGTGTTTTTTTAACGACGATATGCATTGCCTGCGGATCTTTAAAAAGGCAGATTCCACATAATTGATCAGATAATCCAGTAATAAGAATTGGGGAGGATAAAACAGCTTTGCCCCACGATTATAACTCGAACGATATAGTTTTAAGGCAACTTTTGCCGCAACCAGACGCAAAAAGTGTATATCCTTAGCAATCCAATCTTCAAAATCTTGCCTGCTTAAGTATAAAATGATACTTTCTGTAATTGTCTCAATCGTCACGCTGGTTTTCGGCATGCCTGCTAAAATCGTTACTTCCCCAATGAAATCTATCGGTTCATTTTTTTCAATCATAAATATATTGCCATTCTCAAATTCATTAATGACCCGATGTTCACCACTGGCGACAATTCCAAAATAGTCAAGCGGACTATCTTTTTGATGAATGATATATCCACTTGGATGTACCTTGATGATAAGACGCTTTTTATATTCTTCAGGCATATACGTAAGATAGTCTTTTAATTGGGGCACGATATGATATACTTCTTCCAATGTCACAGTATCACCTTCATCATTGATTGTATCATGAAAATAGTAAAAATTTTCCTTGAAAATAGCCCATTTGTCCTTTTTTTACCTAATTATGATCTGTTACCATTACAAGGAACAAAAGAGAAAGAGGAAGAAGGTTTATATGAAAAAAGAAAAGTATTCATATCGTTCTTTACAAGAACGCTTGCGGCAGGAATATAAATTATATCTGCTGGCTTTTGTATTTATCGTGATTGCAGATGGTATTGGCGTAATCAAATTACCGATTTGGAAAGGAACTTTTATCCTATTCCCCATCTTTTATGCAATTCTTATGGGGGTATGTGCAGGACCATGTGTTACAAAGTTCATTAAGCGAAAAGAGGTCAAAGCTGCCAGTAAATTGGTTATTGTTGCGATATGTCCTTTTATCGTCAAGTTAGGCGTTAATGCCGGAGCCAGTCTAGAAACCGTCATTTCCGCCGGACCTGCCTTATTATTACAAGAAATCGGTAATTTAGGAACCATCTTCTTAGCATTGCCAATTGCCCTATTGTTAGGTCTAAAAAGAGAAGCTATTGGAGCCACACACTCAATTAATCGAGAAAGTAATCTGGCATTGATTACCGATATGTTTGGTCCGGATTCACCAGAAACCAGAGGAAGCTTATCCATCTATATCGTTGGTGGCATGATTGGAACGATTTATTTTGGTTTTCTGGCTTCTATGAGCGCTGCCACTTCGTAATTTCATCCCTATGCCTTAGGGATGGCTTCCGGTGTAGGGGCCGGTATCATGATGGCAAGTGCTACCGCATCTTTATCCACGATTTATCCGACGATGGCAGATCAGCTTTCTGCATTAGCCAGTGCCAGTGAAACCATCAGCGGAATCACAGGAATTTATGTTGCCATCTTTATTGGTATTCCCTTAACAAAAAAATTATATGACATCTTAGCACCACGCATTAGCAGAAAGAGAGGCGAATAACATGCGCATACAAGAATGGATTTTTTTATTTATCGTAGCTAGCTGTGGCATTGCCTTAGCTAATTTTGTCGGATTTCAAGTTGGACTCATAGAGTCATTACCAGGTATTGGCATCCTATTCGTTTTATCTTTATGTGGTGTTGTCATTAGTAAAGTATTACCTATACGCTTACCCATCGTAGCCTACTGTTCCCTATTAGGGTTATTAGCAGCATCCCCCCTTTCTTTCTGTCGGGAATTTGTCATTACATCCGTTAATCAGATCAACTTTACGGCACCTTTAACAATGGTAGGGGCATTTGCCGGTATCTCTATTAGCGATCAGTTAAAAGAATTCGCTGCCCAGGGATGGAAAATGATCATCATCGGCCTCTTGGTCATGACAGGAACTTTTTTAGGTTCAGCCGTAGTTGCCCAGATAATGCTGTCCATCACAGGAGCTATCTAAATGCTGTTACAAGATATTGCTTATCTGGATGAAACGATGGAGGTTAAAGAACATCAAGATATCCGTATTCAAGACACATGTATTCATGAAATAGCAAATCATGGCTGCTTAACTCCTTATCCAAAAGAAGAATGTTTATCCGGAAAAGGCTTGCTTGTAATGCCTGGTTTATGTGATGCTCATATGCATACCGGGCAACAATTGTTAAAGGGATGTGTCTTAGATGCATCCGGAATGATATGGAAAGATATCATGTTACCTTTTGAAAGTACGCTGACAGATGAAATCATGCAGTTAAATGCTGAATTGGCTGCTCTTGAAATGATACGTAATGGTACGACCTCGTTTTTAGATGCCGGCAGCTACCATATGGATGCCGCAGCTAAGATCTATGCACAAAGTGGTTTGCGGGCACAGTTAACCTGTAGTACGATGGACGATGCAAGTCTTCCCATCCAAATACAGGATGATGTAGAGAGCGCTTTGGCTAAAAATGATGCTTTTTATGATACGTGGCATCAAAAAGGCAATTTGAAAGTCAGCTATTCCCTACGCACGTTATTATCTGTTAGTGAGCGTTTGATTAAAGAAATACATGCTCATGCCAAAGCCCGTAATGCTTTATTGCAAGTTCATATGAATGAATATGAACAAGAGGTACACGCTGTTATTGCAAAATACGGTATGCGTCCATATACCTATCTTGATCAATTAAAGATTCTAGATGAGCGCTTTGTAGGCGCCCATTCTCTCATCGTAGATGAAGAAGAAATATCCCTGATGCAGAAGCATCATACACATGTTGTACTATGCCCTTTCAGTAATAGTGCCAAAGCTTTGGCACCCTATCCCACCTTAAAAAAGCAGGGTCTTTTACTTGCCTTAGGCAGTGATGGAAGTGCTCATGGAGGCTTAAGCCTGTGGAATGAAATGCGTCAGCTTCGTTGTATGATTCATGTGACACATGGCATCGCAAACCATGATCGTCATATTTTAAGCGCCAAAGAACTCTTGCATATGGCCATTACAAATGGGACAGCCCTTATGCAAGAAAAAAATTTGGGTTGTATCAAACCCGGCTATTTAGCCGATCTGATATTTCTTAATATCCATCAGCCTCATCTTTATCCCAGCGGCAACCTTACAAACACTTTAGTAGAATGTGTGGAAGGGCATGATGTGCTGCATAGTATGGTCAATGGAAAATGGCTGATGAAAGATCATAAGATATTAACACTCGATGAAAAAGCTATTTTCCAAAAAGCCGTTGCCTTTCAAAGAAAGTCATAAATATTAAATCTATTCAATATTTTCGTAAACATCAATATAGGAAACAGAAGCAAGAACATTTTATCTATCATTCATGCTTCTTTTTTAATAGGTATACCTTATTTTGATACACCGCACTTATTTATAATTAAAAAAAACGCTATGCAAATGCGTTTTCTCATTCGATCTATCTTTGATATATGCAGTTACTAACACTTACAAAGGATTCTTTCACATCTATCTATTGATAAAAAAGTATTCCGACAACACCAGAAAGCATCATTAAAGCAATGGGATTCATCTTCCATTTGCGGCTAATGAATAAAATAATCAAAAAGATAAAGGCGGCTGGTATTTGGATGGCCTCCATAGCAATCCTTCCCTCTTTGAAAAAAGCTAACGACACAATGATTGCCGCTGCCGCCATAATCAGACCCAAAGAACCGGCTTTTAATCCTTTTAATACTTCCATAAAAACACGTGAGGAAGAAAAGCGTTGAAAGATATGATAAATACCATAGGCAATGCATACCCCCATGCAGATACAGCCAATCGTTGCACATAATGCACCAGGTATACCTGCTACACGCATACCAACAAATGTGGAAGTATTCACCGCTAAAGGTCCCGGTGTCATTTGGGAAATTGTAATGATATCCGTAAACTCTTGTGCGCTCAACCAATGTTGACTTTGAACTACCTGTTCACTGATCATAGGAATAATGGCATATCCACCGCCTATACTGAATAAGCCAATCTGAAAGAAAGCAAAAAATAATCGTAATAAACTCATATGCTCACGCTCCTTCTCTCCATATGGACTTTCAGTACACAAATCAAGGCACACAAAATAATCAAAACAGCCACATTCATTTGAAAGAAATAATTTAACACAAAGACCGCCGGAGTCATTAAGATGAAAAACAATTGCTTTTCTTTCACGATCATTGCATACATATCAACAATCAAATCAACAATCAATGCCGCAACACCTGCTTCCATCCCTTTTAATACAGCATTGACCATTGTATTATCCCGAATCACACTATAAATTGCTGAAACAATAGATAAAATGCATAAAGGTGGTAAAATTGCCGCAATACAGCTAACAAATAAGCCACTTTTACCAGCAACTCGATAACCACTTAAAGCACTCATATTAATAGCTATCGCACCAGGAGAAGACTGTGCTATAGCTGCAATCTTCATTAATTCGTCTTCATCGAAAAACGCTTTATTCTCTACATAATATTTCCGGATCATTGGTATAACGACATAGCCGCCGCCAAAAGTAAAGGCACTGATAAACATATTGATACCAAACAGCCAAGTCAGCTTTTTCATCTTATTCATAAAAACACCTCTTCGATAATAGTTTACCATTTGACGCAGCATAAATAAAATTATATTATTTTATAAGATAGATAACCTATAGGTTATGGAGGTAACTATGGATATTCGACGTTTTCGCATCTTTCAAAAAGCCGCAGAACAGCAAAGTTTCACAAAAGCTGCTCAATCCTTGTATATGACACAACCAGCTGTTTCAAAGGCCATTCGTGAATTGGAAGAAGAGCTGCAGACACCCCTTTTTGAACGCTTTCCCAAAAAAGCCATCTTGACCCCGGAAGGGCAACTCTTCTTAAAAAAAGTAAATGCCTTATTAACCCACTATGACGATGTCCTGCAACATGTTGCAAAGATTCATTCCCAATACACCCTGCGCATTGGTTCTAGCATCACCATAGCAAATGACTTTCTTACCACTATCTTGAAGGATTTAAAAAAAGCTTATCCCTCTTTGTCGATGCAGGTAGAAATCGCGTCAAGTTCGGCTATTTTAGATAAACTAGTCCAACAGCAATTGGATATAGCTTTTGTTGAGGGGATGATTGATCAAGATGCATTTATCTGTCTGCCCTTTTCAACCTATCACATAAAAGCGGTCGCTCATCCCGAAGTATTGCAGAAGCAATCGATTACTTCTCTATCGGATATCGCTAAATTTCCATTATTACTGCGAGAAGAAGGCAGTGCCATACGCGATGTTGTAGAAAGCTGTTTCTTGCTATATGATATTCCTTTACATCCCGCATGGACATCAACCAATTCTACCGCTTTATTGAAAGCCGCAACGAAAGGTTTTGGTATCACGTTTCTTCCGGAAAAAATGGTTACAAAGAAATTAAAGAACCATACGCTTGAAGAAGTACAGTTAGCTGAGCTTCAGCTGATGAATAGAAATCACATCGTATATCTGAAACATAAACATGTCAATGATGCAATGCATACGCTGATTAAATTGGCAAATACCATCCCCCATAAATAAAGGAAGGATTGCCCCTTCCTTTATTTATGTTTTAGAATACTTTTATTAATTTCCAATAGGTCTGTTGCCATGCGTTCCAATGATACAAATAAACGGAATTACCACTTGCATCATAATCTCCTCCACGCGTTAACTTAAAGTCTGGATATTGCTTTAATTTGATGACATACGTTCCATCATACAGTTTCATCGCTTGCCACTCATCCGCCATAGGATCTGTATAGGGATTCAGATATGCATGTCCTTCGACATGCCCATAATATGTTGGAGGTGTCTCATATTGACTTGCTGCTGTAATATAATCTGAGTGGATATGATAGATATCAACTACCTTGTTATTATCAAGTTGACTTCGTAAGATAAAAGCATTACCGCCAATATTTTGTAGATTCCAATATTGCGCATTATAATCCCCATTGGGTTGGATATTTAATTTAGTAAAAGCTTGCGAACCTGGTGCTGTTAACGCATATCGCGCATCTGGTGATGTGAAAGCATATGTGCCATCTGCTATATAGACATTATTTTGATTAACATGAATCGTACATTTGGTTGTTTTTCCATTACTTGCTCTTGCGGTGATTGTTGCACTACCAGCTGCTTTGGCCGTTACTATTCCAGAAGAGCTGATGCTTGCAATATTAGTGTTGCTAGTTGTCCATGTTACTTTTTTATTTGTTGCATTGGCTGGTGTTATGGAAGCTTTTAATTGATATGTGTTTGGGGTATAAAGGGTTACTAACGAGGTATTTAATTTAATTCCTGTCACTTTTTGTTCAATCGCGATTTTCGCGCTGCCAGATACTGTCGCGTAATTCTTGTTTGTGATTTTATAATATACGGTTGTAATACCGATTGATTTACGATATGGTTTCGTTTTTGTCCAATTCCCTTTCGTACTAGTACGATAATAAACCACTGAGTTTTTCGCTATATTGCTAAGCGAAATGGAATGATTTTTTCCATCATAATATCCTGTATAACTTTTTACGCTAGGTTTTTGCATACCTGTTTTTACCGTGATAGAAGATGTACCATAAACCGTTTTCGTACAATTTGCATTACTTAGTTTATAATATACCGTCGTTTTTCCAATAGATGTGCGCGTTGGTTTCTTCATTGACCAGCTAGCTCTTGTGCTTGTACGATAATATATCTTTGTACCCGCTGTTACATCATGAAAACTTATCGTATGGGCTTTTCCATTATAAGAACCGCTATACCCCTTTGCTTTACCCTTTTGTATTGCTTTTTTAATTGTAATCTTAGCACTACCTGTTTTTGTCCTTGTGCAATTACTATTCACTATTTTGTAATACACCGCCGTTGTTCCAACACTTGTGCGAGTAGGTTTTTTCGTAGACCATTTTGCCCTGTTATTGGTACGATAATATACTTTAGAACCTGCTGCTACATTACTCATACGTATCGTGTGAGACTTTCCATTATATGTTCCTGAATAACTTTTTGCATAGCCTTTTTGTGATGCCTTTTTAATTACAATTTTCACAGTTCCCGTTTTCGTATTTGTGCAATTGCTATTTACAATCTTATAATAAATTGTCGTCGTTCCTGCACTTGTACGGGTTACTTTCTTTGTTGACCATTTCGCTTTCGTACTCGTACGATAATATATCTTAGAGCCACTGGCAACATTATTGAAACTTATTGTATGAGATTTCCCATCATACGTTCCATTATAACTTTTTGCATAACCTTTCTGAATATTTTTTTGAATAGTAATTTTTGCGTCCCCGCTCAGCGTTTGAAAATAAAGGGGATTTGTTATTTTATAATATATTGTGGTCGTTCCCGCACTTGTTCGCGTTGGTTTTTTTAAGGACCAAGCGCTACTTGTACTTGTTCGATAATACACCTGAGAACCACTTGGTACATTTGCAATACTTATACTATGTGGCTTGCCATCATACCTACCATTATAATCTTTTACAACAGCAGGAATTTTTATTTCACCTTTTTTGATATAAAGCTTATGTGCTGATGTTAGATCTATTGGATATATCTGAATATTTGTTCCAGATTCAAAGTTTCCTCCTGAAGCATTCATTGCCATATAAGGAGCACATTCTGGTTGTAATGAGTAGCCATCATTAAATTTCCGTATGAAGAAGCGCTGCGCAGGTCCAGGATTGTATGAATAGAACTGCATATTCGTAGCACTTTTTGAAGCAGCCTGATACACATCTAAATATAATCCTGTTTTCATATCTTTTATGGTATATGCCTCATTCGCTGTTCTGGTAAACTCATAAATAGCTTGATTAGAAGAATTAATGTTTCCTAATTGTGCATTGTTATTTACATTCACCAAATATGTGTTATTAGAAAAGCCTATTTGCGCATAAAAATGCTCTCCAAGATTTTGCGCTTTACCTAGCAAATTATAGGCGTTAGGTATCATCTCCACCAAATTAGATAATGGTGATTCACCAGCACTATTTTTAGCGGAAACTCCTGCCCAATAATTCTTTCCTAATAAAGGTATTGTATAAGAGAAATTTCTTCCGACATTTATAACCTTCATTTCTTCATCTGCACAATAAATTCTTACGATATATTCACTGGCTCCAACATCATTCCAAGACATCGTGTAATGATAGCCAGAATTGCTTAAATTAAGAGTTGGAGCATTTGGAATACTTTCATTAGTAAAATTTCCTAAATAGATATACCCTTGAAAACCTGGATCTTTTTTCTGAATTTCAGTAATACTATCCGTTTTTGTTCTAAAGTTAAATCCACCATAGGCTGATTCAGAAATCGTCATCGTATTTCCATTTACTGCTTCTACTACCGCTACATGCCCATAACCACCATTCCAACAAATGATTGAACCAATTTTAGGTGTGTTTCCATAGCTAAACGCGCCCTTATTTACATTATCGTTAAACCAATTATAAGCGTGACTTCTTGATAAATTTGGTTTATATCCTAAAATTTCATATGCTCTACCCCAAGCATAAGCTGTACAGTTTGGCATACCATAACCAGATTGATAAAAAGGATTATCAGAATAATAATGGTAATCACTTTTACTTGGTGCCGATGTCCTTGGATAAAAAATGGCAGCAGCCTGTAGTTTCGATAATACATTGCTATCTTGAAAAATAAAGCTCATTGATAAAAAAAGTGATAGTAATGCAAATGATACTTTTCTAATTGTCTTTTTGCTTGTTTTCATCTGTTTCCCTCCATGAATAAAATAAGAAATGGACTCATTCCTATCTCATTAGTATGCCTTTAATATAAGCCTATTTGATTACAACCTCAAGCATTTATACAAAAATTGCATAATCAGTGTCATTTATATAAAGAAAAAACCTCAAATAAGCTCATATGCCTATTTGAGGTTAATGACTTAATGATGGAACAGACGCACATGTGTCATACACATGGCGATATTATATTTATCGCAAGTCATAATCACATGATCATCACGAATAGAGCCACCCGCCTGTGCGATACAAGAGACACCACTCTTATGCGCACGCTCAATGTTATCACCAAATGGGAAGAACGCATCAGAACCTAACGCAACATTTTGTAAGGTTGCTAACCATGCTTTTTTCTCTTCTTTTGTAAAGGGTTCTGGTTTCGCCATAAACATCTCTTGCCACATGCCATCATTCAATAAATCTTCATAATCATCAGAAATATAAACATCAATCGCATTATCACGATCAGCTCTGCGAATGCCATCTTTAAATGGCAAGGTCAATACTTTTTCATGCTGACGAAGATACCAATTATCTGCCTTATTACCTGCTAAGCGGGTACAATGCACACGGGATTGCTGACCGGCTCCTATTCCCACAGCCTGACCATTTTTTACATAACATACGGAATTAGATTGTGTATATTTTAATGTAATCAAAGCTACTAATAAATCACGTTTTTGCTCAGCGCTCAACGTTTTGTTTTGGGTAGGAATTTCTGTAAATAAAGCATCACTAATTTTAATATTGTTTCGCCCTTGTTCAAAAGTAATACCAAAAACATCCTTTTGTTCAATAACTTCTGGCACATAAGATGGATCCATCTGAATCACAACATACTTCCCTTTTTTCTTTTTCTTTAAGATTGCTAATGCTTCTTTGGAAAAGGAAGGTGCTATAACACCATCACTGACTTCTTTTGATAAATACTTTGCACAAGCAGCGTCACATTCATCACTTAAAGCCGCAAAATCCCCATAGCTTGACATACGGTCACTGCCTCTGGCACGAATGTATGCACTTGCCATTGGTGTTAACTCCACATCATCCACAAAATACATCTGCTTTTCAACATCGTTTAACGCCACATAGACAGCAGCTCCGGCTGGTGATACATGTTTAAAGCTAGCCGCACTTGGCAATCCTGTAGCTTCTTTTAACTCCTTTACCAATTGCCAGCTGTTAAAAGCATCTAACAAATTGATGTATCCAGGATTTCCATTTAATATTGTGATAGGAAGTTCCCCTTCCTTCATGAAGATACGAGCAGGTTTCTGATTGGGATTACAACCATACTTTAATTCCATTTCTTTCATTATAATACTCCCTTCCGTTAAGAATTGAAAAAAGCCGACACTTCCAGACGTCAACAAACGCCCAGACGGTCGGCTTATCTAACATTATACTCCCTGTGGTCCATTCCACTTCCGTCAGTCATATAACTATGAAAACTTTATCATGCAATAAGAAATTCGTCAATCTTTTTAGCTTATTCAAACAATCTGTGTATCCTGTGCCACCTATATAAACAATAATGTTTTAAAGCATTACGGCTATCGGATAGCGCATAAAGCAAGCCTATTTCACAACTCTTTTATTTTGCAATCTTTACCTTTGTCCAATAATCAGAAATAATTTTCTTCACATCGGCATTATATTCAAAGATTTCATCTTTCGCATAACCCACACGAGGCAGATATGCATGATTGCCATCAAATTCTCCACCTTCACTGCTTGCCTCATCTAAAACCTCTTCATTGCTGGATGCATAACCGACAAACAGTGTGTTTTTCATACTTGCTTCATAATCTAAAAGGAAATTGATATAATCATTTGCCAGTTTTGGATTTTTAGCATTCTTAGGAATGACCATGGCATCACTCCACAAGTTCGTTCCTTCCTTTGGCATATAATAGTCCATATCTTCATTTTCACTTAAGATATATGCAGCATCTCCACTATACACTAATGCCATATCTTTATTGCCATTGATCATTGCATCAATAACTTCATCCGTCACAATTTCCGGATCCATGATATCGACTGCTTTGACCAACCAATCATAAGCATCTTTCAACTCTTTTTTATCACTTGTATTCATGGAATAGCCTAAGGCTTTTAATGCCATCATAAAGGAATCACGTTCTGAGTCATACATATAGATATGACCTTTATATTTCGTATTATGGAAAATATTGAAGCCTTCTTTTTCCAAATCAGTCTTATGAACTTTCTGCTTATTATAGACAATACCAACCGTTCCCCAGAAATATGGCGCACTGTAAGTATTATCTGGATCATATTGCAAGCCTTTGACACCTTTTGCTAGATTACTCAGATTAGGAATCATAGATTTATCTAAAGGCTGCAGCTGTTTCTCCTGAATCAGACGTTCAATCATGTAATCACTTGGTACTAATACATCATAAGATTCACCGCTTTGCAGCTTCGTATACATTAATTCATTTGAATCAAAGGTATCATAAACGATTTTTACACCAAATTTCTTTTCAAATGCCGCATTGACTTCAGGATCTAAATATTCCCCCCAATTATATACCTTTAAGGTATCGCTGCCATACTTAGCAATGGCATCTTCTGGTGAAGAAGAACCAACACCGCCTTTTAAAGCAACTAACACCGAACCAATGACTAATGTAAAGCATACAGCGATGATACCAAAAACTTTATTAGAAATTGGTCTTCCCTGTTTTTGACGTTTTTCTTTCACCATTGGTACTAAATTTACAAACAGCAATGTAATGGTAATCATTATAACAATTAGGGTAGATAAAGAATTGATGCTAGGATTGATACGTTTGCTCATCGTCCATACAAGGGTTGATATATTCTTTACCCCATTGCCTGTGACAAAGTAGGAAATGATGAAGTCATCAAAGGACATGGTAAAGGCTATTAAAGCACCGGAAACAATCCCCGGCATGATTTGAGGGACAATGACCTTCCACATGGCTTTGGCTGGTGTTGCACCAAGATCCATGGCAGCCTCTGCCAGATTAGGATCAAGACTTCTCAGCTTTGGCATGACGGATAAAATGACATAAGGTGTACAAAAAGCGATATGTGCCAATAACATCGTCAAAAAGCCTTTTTCCATATGCATGGAAACATAAAATAGCATTAAGCCTACCGCCGTAACAATTTCTGGATTCATAATCGGAAGATCATTAATCTGCTGTACAACCTCACGAACGATGCGTTTGGATTTTGATAAACCAATTGCCGTAATCGTACCGACGATCGTAGAGATGAATGTCGCAATCACAGCAGTGATCAATGTATAGTAAATAGCCTCCATCATATTGCGGTCAGAGAACATTTTCTCATACCATTGCAAAGAAAAGCCATCAAAGCTGGTAAGCGAACGACTGCCATTAAAGGAAAATACCAGCATATATAAAATCGGAAAATAGAAAAATACCAAAATGAGTCCGAGTATCAAGCGGCGGGAAAACTTTTTATTGTTCACTGTACATTCCCTCCTTTTCTAGCTCTGACGGTATCATCCCCTTTATCAAGACGACGGGTGATATACATACTGATCATGATGATAACGGCCATGATCATACTGATGGCGCTACCGAAATTCCATTCGCCAACCGTGATGAATTGATTTTCTATGACATTACCAATCATCATATAACCGCCTCCACCCATCAGCTTGGGAATGACAAAGCTGGAAACAGATGGCAAGAAAACAAGCGTGATACCAGAAACTACACCAGGGAGCGATAAAGGAAACGTAATATTTTTAAAGCGCTGGAAACGATTTGCCCCCAAATCATTTGCTGCTTCTAATAATGATTTATCCATTTTAGCTAAAGAGCTTTCGATTTGCAAAATCATAAAAGGGATAAAGTTATATACCATACCTAAGACAACGGCGAAATCAGTATATAATAATTTTGTTGGTTCTAGCCCAAAAAATGCTAGGATATGATTGATTAATCCATTATCAGCCAAGATACCGATCCATGCATACGTACGCACCAACATATTGATCCACATTGGAAGCGTCACTAACAAAATCAATAAGTTCCGTTTTTTAGGCGATGCCTGAGCAATCGCATACGCAACTGGATAACCAATACATACACATAACACTGTGGTAATTAACGAAATTCGTAAGGATAGCCACAATGTCTTTAAGAAGTCCGGGTCTGTAAAAAACTTCTTAAAATTATCAAATGTGAATTGTAAAGATACAACATCATTCCCCTGTTTAGTAAACGCATATAAGACAATCAACAACATCGGAATGACGATCATAGCGACCATCCATACAATGTATGGGATCGTTAAACGCTTAAATGTCTTCATGTGTTAAAATCCCATCTTACTCATGACATGAATATCTTCCGGGAAGAATGTTAGACCCACTTCTGCACCTTCTTCGGCAATATCCGTCGTATGAATCTTAAACTCACGACCCTGTGTACTAAAGGTAACCTGATACGTACCAGCTGTGATATGATCAGGATCAAAGTCATATTCCACATTTGAAATCTCTACATCACTTTCATCAGACAACTTCCAACTCTGTGCATTTGCCCATGTTTTTAAATCCGTATCTAAAGCTGCACTTTCCTTAATTTCATCCACAGTCTTAAAGAAATTAAATGCCGCAATGGCTTCATTCGCTTTAGGATTTTCCACATATTGCTGCTGCACAACAAAAACATCAATTGAGACACTGGTTCCATTGCTAGTAGCAAACGTTACCGGGTAAGTGCCAATTTCTTCTTTGATATCATATTCAATCTTTGAAATAGAAATATATTCATCTTCTTGGGTCTCCCAAGCCTGCGCATCTGCACGCGCAATAATTTCCGCATCGTTGAGATCTTTGACATCTTCGATATCCACATAGAAATCATTCGCAGATATTTTTTCACTGGCATCACTAGATGTGATATCGTGCTCCTTTGTTACCTGCATATTAACACTGACACTCGTTCCCGGAACGGTTTCCACCATAATTTCATAATGAACACCTTTAAATAATACCGATTTTACAATACCTGTCATTTTCCCATCTTCTTCTTTAACGATATCCAAATCTTCCGGACGGATGACGACATCCACCTGTTCTCTTTCTTTGAAACCAAAATCGACACAATCAAATACGATATCATCAAATTGCACCTTGTAATCTTCCAGCATCACGCCAGGAATAATATTACTTTCACCAATAAAGTTTGCCACGTAGCGATTTTCTGGTTCATTGTAAATATCCGTAGGTGTACCAACCTGCTGAATCTCCCCATCCTTCATGACAACAATCTTGTCTGACATGGTCAAAGCCTCTTCCTGATCATGAGTGACATAAATAAAAGTAATGCCGACTTCTTGCTGAATTTTCTTTAATTCATATTGCATCTCTTTACGCAGTTTCAGATCCAAAGCACCTAATGGCTCATCCAATAACAATACTTTTGGTTCATTTACTAATGCCCGCGCAATGGCAATACGCTGTTGTTGTCCTCCTGATAATAAAGTAACATCTTTCTTCTCAAAGCCCTCCAGATTAATTAATTTCAACATCTTTAAAACTTTTTGTTCAATGACATCCTTGCTCATCTTCTTGATTTTTAAACCAAAAGCGATATTGTCATATACATTCATGTGTGGAAATAACGCATATTTTTGAAACACAGTATTGAGCTCACGTTTATAAGGAGGCAATTGGGCAATATCCTCTCCATCGAAAATCACATGGCCTTCACTAGCCTCTAAAAAACCGCCTAAAATACGTAGCAATGTCGTTTTTCCACAACCACTTGGTCCAAGCAGCGTCACAAACTCATTTTCATAAATATCTAAGTTAATTCCCTTTAAAACAAGCTGTCCGTCAAAATCTTTGACGATATTCTTAAACTGAATCAGTTTTTTCTTTTCCATTTCCATATTGCATATCTCCTTTAAAATAACGGCGGTGTTGTAATCCACAGCACTTTAGCGTCATGTTTCCCTACATTACGAAGATAATGACGATACTTCCCATGAATATAGAAGGTTTCTCCTTTTTTAACCGGATACTCCTTCTCCCCATTAACCAGAAGAATACGTCCTTCCAGTACATAACCAAATTCTTCGCCATCATGAGGATCAAAAACCATACTGGTTTTATCCGCATGGAGTTCCAGCAGAATAGGTTCCATTTCATTTTTCTGCGCATTTGGTACGATCCAATGAATACAATATTCTTCATGCTCATCAATGAAATGATCTTGTTTGCTAAAAACGACCTTCGTTTGCTTGCTTTCCTTAAAGAATGAGGCAAGATCTGTTCCCAATGCTTCTAAGATATCTTCCAGCGTTGAGACCGAAGGGGACGTCAGATTACGCTCTACTTGTGATAAAAAACCTTTTGTTAATTCACTGCGTGAAGCCAGTTCTTCTAAGGTCAGATCATTTTGGATGCGCAAAGCCTTAATTTTTGCTCCGATATCCATGCCATTCCTCCTTTTTGTCAGTTTAGTAACACTAAACTTTTTGTATTATATTTCAAACAAGTGTATTATACATGTTTTTGTTAAGATTGCAATATATTTTAAACAAAAAGTTTGATATATTAAACAAGAAATTCCATAGCACCCTATTTCGCTATAGAGACACCTTTAAAACTATAGAATTTAAATATATTATTTTTCTTATCTCAACCTTTTCATAAGAAGATAGCATCATTTTTTAAAGAATATACATTATTCTTCCACATATATAATGGATTCTGTTTTTTTACCATTTATAATGGTATCTTAATAAGCTTATTCAATTCTATTTTATACTATATATAAATATGAAAGAGGTGTCGGTATGTTAAAGATAGGTGGTATCTTGCAAGCAAGGATGGTTCAAAAGGATATGAAACAAAAAGAATTAGCAAATCTTTTGAATGTAGATCAGCGGACAATCTCCAGTTATTGCAAGAATATCAGTTTCCCAAATCTGGAAACCTTATCAGCGATTTGTGAAATTTTGGAACTCGATTTAAATGAACTGCTGCAAATACATGCCAAAGGTAATGAAGAGCTGCTCATTCACGATGACATCGAATTATCTTTGCTGCAACATTTTCGTAAACTGCCCAATGGTAAAAAACGGGTTTTTGCCAAAAGCATGGCGCAGCTGATAACACTTTTGCATGAGGAAGAATAACTTATATAAGAACTTATAGCTTTTCCTTACGTAAAACTTTATCCATAATAAAAAGACAGTTTCTGTCTGGATAATGAAGAAATGTTAAGAAGAAATCTTATGGATTCGTTGTTTCTTGCCATAAGACTTCTTTTCGTACGCTTCATGTAACAGAAAAACTGTCATTTTCATAAAATAGATATCTTTTTTAAATTGCTCCGTATTCTTTCCGAATTTCTTCCCCGGTTTCCCAAATCGTTTTTACCGCCCTCAAAAACTTAGCACCGCGATTTGTCAAAGCATATTCAATTTGCATCGGTTTTACATTCTTATGAATAATGGTAGAAACTAAACCAAGGGCTGTTAATTCCTGCAAACCATCACGAATCATTAAACGGTTTTCCACTTTCATGTCCAATGCAATTCGCCCAATTTCTTTTTTACAGCTGTCTAGCTGCCGCAAAAGTTCACATAAATCTTCTCGTTGTAAAATAGCTATGCCTAAAGTGTAAGCATCCTTATACGTCATTACCTTCATATGATCAGCTCCTTATGGTGCTTATCCTAGCATTATTTTCCTATTTTTGACAATGTTTTTTTATTGAAATGACAAAACTTTTTAAAACGATTACTAACTAAGCATATTCTTACAAAAACCCATCTTTTAGAACTTCACATATTTTCACGTAATTCAAACATTTTTTACCTATAGTATTTTTTTATACTTATAGACGAGCAAGGGAAACACCTTGCTTGTATGTACTCATCATTCTCCCTAATGATAATTCATACAATTTTCTATCCCCTTAAATAATCATAATGATTTAGAAATCGCCGGTCCCCCCTTAACCGGCTTTTTCTATGTCTTTTTTCATCATGCATATCATTGGGTTCTTTTGTTAATATCCCTAAAGCTTAACATCAAAAAAGCAGCTTGCTTTCTCTTTCTTGAAATGCATACACTAGCTGCTTTTTTTCTTAATTTAAACATGCTTTTCCTATACAAGAAATTGCAGGAAATAATCAATTTGCTTCTTCCACCAATACCAATCATGGGAAACATCATAACCCCAGAAATCAATCCATACATCAATTTGCTTATCCGCATAAATCTGTTCCATATGATGTAGACTATTTTCACACTCCTGCTCCCAGGCGCCCTGACCACAGCATAAGATGACTTCAGACTGGCGATATAATTCCATATATGGATGATCTTCCTTCAGATTAGCTAAATAATCACTCGGTGAATTTTGATAAGTCAATTCATCATGATATTCATGGAAGAAGAAAGATGCATGATAAATACCGCTCATTGCCAGTACCTTATCAAATACATCCGGTCTTCTTAACATTGTGTTTAAAGCATGAAAAGCTCCCATGCTACATCCACATGTCATCATCTTATCATAGCTTTTACCACCATTATCAAAGGTACTGATTTCTTGAACACGCAAAACGAATTCATCCACGATGTAATGATACCAGCGTTCATGCAGCTCTATACGCTCTCTTGGATTTCCACCTTCATTTGACCAAGTTTCTTCATCAATACTATCCACACAGAAGAATTGAATTCTCCCTTGTTCAATAAACGCGCTTGCTGCATCAATCATACCGAAATTCTCAAAATCATAAAATCTGCCATTTTGTGCCGGAAAGACAATACATGGCTTCCCCGCATGTCCATACACCTTAAACTCCATGTCACGATTCAATTCATGGCTAAATTCCTTATAGTATGCTACCTTCATAAATTATCCCTCCTCATCGTATTATGATTTTGCAGCAGTTTTCTTAAAATGGATAAAAACGCATAGATACTTATATCATTTCGTCATATTCTTTTTATTATTATATCATAAAATACAACAATTCGTGGAATTATATATCATTTCCTATCCTAAGAATAAACAAGAGAAAACAGGCATTTGGCCTGTTGTTAGGATCTTCTTACCTTATCCGGATGATACGTATATAATTCGCTGACCGTAACAAGTTGAAATCCCTTCTCCTGCAGTTTTGGAATTAAAATGATAGCCGCTTGTGCACTTGTATCATACAAGTCATGCATCAATATAATATCTCCATCCTTCACTTGTTTCATTACTCGCTCTACAATGACCTTCGTATTGCGATCCTTCCAATCTCGTGTATCCAATGACCATGTGACGATGCGTTTGCCCTGCGCACACTGCATAACGGTATCATTTTTCGAACCATATGGCGGACGAATAACATTCGGATAGGTTCTCGTTATTCCATAAATAGATTCTTGCGTAGCTGCGATTTCCTCTTCGATATTCGCCTTGGATAAAGTTGTCAGCTGTTTATGCGAAAACGTATGATTGCCGATCTCATTTCCTTCCAACACCATGCGTTGTAACAAATTGGGAGCATTGGCAGCATTTGATCCTAAAACAAAGAAAGTCGCACTGCCATGATATTGTTTTAGTGCATCTAATATGGCGGCAGTATAGCGTTTACTAGGACCATCATCAAACGTCAAAGCAACCATCGGTTTTTGGGGATCAATATTTTTCACAGGTTCATTTAATATATCTTCATATGGTACTACCGTAGGAATCGTTTCACTGCTTAATGCGGTTTTTCCTTTTAATTTCTCATAAGGACACTCATATGTTGCTGTTGTATCAAATAATGTATGAGGTGGAAAATAAAAAACCATAGCATCCTTTTTTAGCACAAAATGCGCATAATTCTCCATCAAGGCTGCACTATGCGTCCGAAAAGCATCACGGTCACAAGCCTTTGGTGCATGCTTTTGAAAATACTGTATGACGTCTGCTGAAAGCTGTGTCAAAGCATCTTCACTTAAAAAATCTTCAATCGTTAAAAAAGTGTTTTGTTTTGTATCATAAACCATGGTTTCAACGGTCTCGTTTTTTTGATACAATACCTCATAAAATAATAATTTTACTGACAAATAACGATTATCTTTTACATACGATTCATAGCTCACATTGAATTCCGGTTTCCTTGTTTCTTTCATCTTTACCGCTTGTTTAATAAAGGATGATTCATAGGAATGTATGAGTTCTTTTATTCTTTTGTTCATTTTTGGATAGGATGTTTCAGGGTATTGGACACTTTTCACATAGGCATCTTCCACTGCCAACTGCTGTTGTCGCTTACCCACTTCCTGTTGCGGATTGCTGTTTTGCGCAATCTCTTTTTGCGAGCATCCCCACAACAAAAGGCATAGGAAAGGGCATACAATTTTTCTAAGTTTCATGTTTTCTCACCTGCTCATAAAAGTATATGGAAAAAACCGCATAAAAATGCGAAAAAAATTGTAATTCCACCCATTTCGGTATATGATAATACATGGTCATAAAGGTGGAATATATATATGAGTGAAAAAGAAAAAATTATAAATATTGCGGTTATCGCGCATGTAGATGCCGGTAAATCGACATTAGTTGATGCTTTCCTGCGTCAAAGTGATGTCTTTCGCAGTAATGAAGAAGTTGTCGACTGCGTCATGGATAGCAATGATTTGGAAAGAGAACGTGGTATCACGATTTATTCTAAAAACTGCTCTGTCATTCATGACGGTGTAAAAATTAATATTGTGGATACGCCAGGCCATGCGGATTTTTCCAGTGAAGTAGAACGTATCATTAAGACCGTTGATACTGTTATCTTACTGGTTGATTCCAGTGAAGGACCTATGCCACAAACGCGATTTGTCTTAAGTAAATCCTTAGAGATGGGCTTGCGCCCGATTTTGTTGATCAATAAGATTGATAAAAAAGACGCTCGTCCTCAAGAAGTTGTCGATGAAGTATACGAACTGTTCTTGGACTTAAATGCCAGCGATGAACAATTGGACTTCCCAATCCTGTATGGGATTGCGAAACAAGGTATTGTTCAATATGATTTGGATACCCCTAGTGATTCTATTGAGCCATTATTCAAAACGATTTTAAAACATTGTGATGTTTATCCAGATCTGGATAATGAACCATTACAGATGCAAGTATCTGCTTTAGCTTATGATGAATATATCGGACGTTTAGGTATCGGACGTATTTACCAAGGTGTATTAAAACCACAGACACAATATGTGGTATGTGATTCCTTTGGACATGAACGTACCAATACAACAAGTCAGATTTTCGTATATCGTGGCTTAAGCCGTGTTTCCGTTGAAGAAGCGCATAGCGGTGATATCGTTGTTATTGCCGGTATTGCGGATATTTCCATCGGTGAGACCTTATGTGAAAAAGATCATGTGATGCCATTGGAAAGCATTCATGTGGAAGAGCCAACCTTAAGTATGAACTTTATTGTCAATAAATCTCCATTCGCAGGACAAAGCGGTAAGTTTGTTACTTCCCGTAATTTAAAAGAACGTTTAGAAAAAGAACTAGAAGTAAACGTTGGTTTAAAAGTAGAGCCTACAGACAGTGGTGATTGCTTTAAAGTCAGCGGGCGCGGAGAATTACATATTTCTGTCTTATTAGAACAGATGCGCCGTGAGGGCTATGAAGTCGCTGTATCAAAACCAGAAGTCATTCTGCATAAAGATGAAAATGGGAAAACGGTAGAACCCGTGGAAGAAGTTGTCGCTATTGCCCCGGAAGAATATAGTGGAACCATTATTAATAAATTGAACCTAAGAAAAGGCACAATGGTGGATATGGTTGAAGAAAATGGCTATGTCCGTATTACTTATGAAGCACCTACACGCGGCTTATTAGGTTATCGCAGTGAATTTATTAACGATACACGTGGAGAAGGTACTTTAGTACGCCGTATCAAAGGTTACACACCATATAAAGGTGAAATCACCCAACGTGCAAACGGTGCTATGATTTCAACCGATACCGGTGGTGCCATGACGTATGCCTTATGGAATTTGCAAGAACGCGGAACCCTCTTTATTTCACCACAGACGGAAGTGTATGAAGGTATGATCATTGGTGAATCCGCACGTAATGTTGATATGGATGTAAATCCTTTGAAAAATAAAAAACTAACCGCTATTCGTTCCTCTGGCAACGATGAAGCAATGCGTTTGACTCCGCCAAGAGAAATGACATTAGAAGAAGCATTAGAATGGATCAATGATGATGAATTAGTAGAAATCACACCAGACTGTATCCGTCTACGTAAAAAAGGCTTAAAGCCGCATGAACGCCGCCAATACTATCGTGATCGTATGGCTGCTGAAGAAAACTTATAAAAATAAAAACCCCAAACGGGAAATAAGGATGCATTTGCTTATCCCAATAAATGTTGATGCATACCTTCTCAGATGGGGTTTTTCTTAATCCTTTTTATCAAAGCTTTGCGATAAAACAGCTCTTGCATACGTTTGCTTCCTCAAAAAAAGATGTGCTATCCTTTGCACATCTTATGTTCGTTTATCAAATTTTGTATGACATTTTGGACAAGTAATTGTAATTTCGCCCTTACCTTTTGGTACCCGTAATTCCTGTTTACAACTAGGACATTTATAATACTTATGTGTCTTACGATCCTGAAAACGGTTTTTTTTCTTACGAAACCACATACGAATCGGATACGTCTTCTGCAGATATAAAGTATTCTCTGCACTTCGTTTATATGTTTTACGCGAAAGTATGCGAAACCAACACCAGATAATCAATATTGTAGATAAGTACGTAATCATGCTATTTTGCATGATCATTCCTATCATCGTTACAATGAAATATAAAACAAGAATAGCGAATGACAGTTGGTCAACACCATATCTTCCACGCATAAAATTCTGAAACCATTTCATGTTGAAAACTCCCTTCATCATGTAGGGTATTATATCACTATTTCATTATATTCTCCAGTTTTCCTTCTATATTTGAAAGTTTCACATAATTGTGAAAGAACCTTGTGCTTCTTGTAATTACGAATACACCACAAATACGTATGATAGATATCATCATCTATAAACGCAATTGCATATGCATTGACAATCCCCAAAAACAATGCTATCATAACAACGACAAAAACTTCAGGGTCGGGTGAAATTCCCAATCGGCGGTAAACCCCGCAAGCCGTAACTGGCAGGAACCGTGTGCAATTCCGGTGGCGACAGTATAGTCTGGATGAAAGAAGTATAGTGTCTTTTTGATATTCCCTAAAGGTTTTGTTGAAAACCTTTTTTTGTTGTTTTCACAGCAGAAAAAGGCTGACAAGGATGGCTCTATCAGCCAAAGGAGGAATAACATGTCAGCTTATGTTTCAACAAAAAAACAGATGAGTATGCAAACAATCGCCAAAATCAGCATGCTAGGAGCTCTAGCCTGCGTCTTGATGATGTTTGAAATCCCATTGCCTATCGCTCCACCATTTTATAAGATTGATTTTAGTGAAGTTGTTGTATTAATCGGCGGTTTTGCCATGGGTCCATGGGCAGCAGTTGCCATTGAGGGATTAAAAGTCGTTTTAAACCTTTTATTAAATGGTACGATTACCATGGGAGTTGGTGAATTTGCTAATTTTCTAATTGGCTGTGCCCTGGTCGTACCAGCAACCGTTTTTTATCAACATGAAAAAACAAAGAAAAATGCTTTGATTGGCCTAATCATGGGAACGATCATTATGACACTAGTCGGGGCATTGGTTAATTATTTTATCTTAGTTCCTGCTTATGCCTATTTTATGAGTCCTGCCATTACGATGGAAATCATTATTGGAATGGGAGCTGCTATCTTCCCCAATATTCATGGATTGCTTGGCTTAGTACTTTTATGTGTCGTTCCATTCAATATTATAAAAGGCGTTTTAGTGAGTTCCATCGTCTTTGTTTCTTATAAAAAAGTAGCTCCATTATTAAAACGTTCCTAAGCAAAAAAACGATGTTTTGAAGTGACTTGAATCCCCTTTATTTGGTTAATTATAAACTATGGGGTTGACTTCAAAATAAACATCGTTTTTTTATTTATTGCTTTTCCTTCTTCAAAAATCTTTATACATTATATCTTATACTAACTGTTCTTTTCAAATACCAATTCCTGACAACTCAATTCAAAAGCACACGCTTGTACGATATCGCGTATATAAGCGTTTCTTACATCAATATCCCCAATGATCGTAGAAACGCTCTTTTCTTTAGCTGCTAATGCGCAAGCCGCCTGTAACAACACTTTTCCTAAGCCCTGAGCTCGAAAAGCAGGGTGCACTGCCAAATATCCGATACCACGATACTTTTCACTAGACGTATTTAAAAAGACGATTCCAGCAGGAGTACCATTCACAAACAACATTTGCCGATACGTAAGAGGTTCTTGCTCGATTAGTTCTGTAAATAGCTTGACCGCTGCTTTATATCGCCCATATCGTATAGCATCTTTCCTTATAGAACGATCTTGATTCTGCTCATAACATGCCTGTATCATCTCAATAAATAAGGTATCCTCAACATCTCTGCCATCACGAAGATCTGCTTTTATAGGATAAGCATAAGGTTGACAAATATAACTCTCTTTTTCCTGGGTAATTACAAAATCTGACAATAAAAGACTAGTTTTGACAAGTTCATGATTGCTTTTATCGGAATATAAATGTATTACGATATGTTTCTCATGAATTCTATTACAAGCTTCCTTAAGAAAGCCAACCGCTCTTTCAACAGGTATTTTTTCCAGTGTCAGATATGTCAAATAGCGATTCAGAATTATTCTGCCATAGATTCGTTGCCCTTCTTTTAAAATTAGGCAATCTTCCATATTCAGACTACCTCGGTGAAACTCCTCAGATAATGCTTCATTTTGCGCGTTACTGCTAGCTGCCATATGACATACAGCAAATAGTTCATCCTTTGTTGAAACAATTTTTATTTCCATGAAATTCCCTTCTCATCCACCCATAAAAAAACATGTATCCATTTCTGAATAACATGCTATTTTACACTTGGTTTAAGAAAAGCTTCATAGGGTGGATGTGCATGTCAGATTCAGAAATAAGTAAATCGTTTATCTTCATCGCACATCACCTCACTTTATTATCATAATTATAACATGCTTTTTATGAATCTTCAATGACCTTACCTTGCTACCTTAAAGCAATAAGAAAAAACTTCTTTTTTATCATCAAACATCATGATCTATTCTGTAAGATCGTTTATGTATTATGTATCATCTCTCTTTGATGCAAACACGTAAGATACGATCCATCAGTACAAGCAAAAAAATCATCCAGCCTGTCCATGCAAACATGCCAATCATATCGAAATTCAAACGACATAAATTTAACTCTCGACCAATTCCTTCCTGCATGCCCCCTAGAATCTCTGCCATGACTCCGACCTTAAACGCTAAAGACATCCCTGCTGACAGACTAGCCTCAATGCTAGGACGCAATAAAGGTAAGTATACACGTCGAATTTCATAACTTTCCTTTTCCGGATAAAGTTTCATGACTTCCATTAAATCTTTATCCATATGCAAAAGGGCACTAAATAGATTACTGTATATTACCGGAAACAGAATAAGAAATAAAATCAATATCACTGCAATACTGCGGGCAAAGATAATTAAGACAATTAAGATATAAGAAATATTAGGAACACTTCTTGTTAATAAAAGGAATGGATAAAATAAATCACGGAAGATATGAGAACGATAACTTAAATATGCACAAAACAACGCAAAAAGAAATGCTATAATCAGTCCTGCAAAACCACGCAGCAAAGTAACCTCTAACGTTGTATAGAAAGAAACAGAAAAAACTTGGGTACTCATACGTTGTACCACTTGCCATGGATATGGAACCAGCATATCATTATCCTTTACCATGGCAAAGACTTGCCAAAAAAGTAAAAGAATTGTTGCGGCAGCTATTGTGCGATATCTTTGATGGCGTTTCATTACTTCTTCTCCTTGATAAACAATAAGTCTTCATTATCAACCTGAAATGCTAGTTCCTCTTGTAAATAAGAAATGATTTGTTCCTCACGCAAAATAATAGGTGTTCTATTATGAATCTGCGCCATCGCATCTGAGGCTTCTCCTGTTACAATCACGAATTCTTTTTTTTCGTTATATATTCCTGCCAAGTAGAATAACGGCATGTCTTGTTTACGAATATAAATCTTCTGCTTCCCATTTCCTGTCTTTACCCACTCATAAAACCCATTGCAAGGTATCAAACAGCGTTTCTTTAAATAAGGCGCAAATGTTTTTTTCTGCTCTATTCCTTCCTTACGGGCATTGATCAAACGTTTTCCTTGATACCCTTCCATGCCCCATTTCATAACATCCACATCATAATCATTTTCTCCACGTGTTAATACCAGTGCTTTTTGTGATGGAAACACTTCTTCCCGAGCATATTCAAATAAAGCCTTTTGTTCTACCTTATATTGCAAACGTTGAAAAGGTACACTATCCTCAAAGGCAAAGTAATAACGTCCACACATGATCATCACCTCCTATCTAACCATTAGCTTACAGCAACTTCTTCCTTTTTCAATTTTGCGACTTCTTCTGGTATCCAATCTTCACCATATTCCTGTGCTAACGCCTATTCATAGTATTGGATAGCCTCTTCCTTCCTATCCGCTTTCGCCAATACTTCTGCCATGCTAGCGAAAATCCAACCATCCTTTCTTCCCAACTGCATCGCTGTTGTAAAGTCACAAATTGCATCTTCTAACTCATCTAATTGGTAATGACACCATCCGGACATCGAAGGATGCATCGCATTCTTAGGTTCTTTTTTTCTAGCCTTTACAAAATATTCAAGGGCTTTTTCATATTCTTGCAGTTGCAAATAATTCCAACCCAACTCGCCATAAGCCCAGCCATCTGCACCAAAACGCTTCAATCGTTTCGATAATACTTCGATTGCCTTGCGTTCCTTACCATCTCGCCCCAGATTCCATGCATATAAATCAAACATATCCATGCCTTGTTCTCCATGCGATAAACAAAACTCACAAGCATTTTCAGCATGTTCATAATCTCCTAAATCACTATAACAACGGGCAAAATGATACATTAACCACATATCATCCTTCTTTTCTTTTTCAGCCCGCTTTAAAAATGCTAATTTCTTTTTCCAATCCCGCTGCTTGTGCGCTATCCAAATCATTTCCTGATAAATCCAATAATGCTCTTTCTCTCGATGAATGGCCTTTTCGTAGTAAGATAATGCACGATCATAATGTGCATTTGCATGCTCCATATCATCTAATAAACGATAGGCATCTCCCATTAGGGCATGTAAGCTCGTATCATCTTTCCCGGCAGCTTCCGCTTTTTTTAAATGTTCTAGAGCATCCTTTGCACGATGTAAAGATATGTACGCATTCGCAATCTGAAATTCCTTCCATGGTTCATGTTCTTTCTCATGGATTTTTTCCAAATATTGAATTTCACTCTCATAATCTTCTTTTTGATGATAGAAATTTGCTAAATCAAAACAAGCGTCACTATCTGGATCTAATTGATAGCTTTTTAAATAATACTCCAATGCCTGCTCCTTTTTATCAAGTGATAGATAACAAGATGCAGCTTGAGCTAAAAGCCATGTATTATTAGGATCGTCCAATAATGCATCTTCAAAGCAATTCACAGCCTGCTCATATTCATGAGCTTCTTTGAAGCACCATCCAATCTCGCCATGAATCCATGCTTCATCAAATCCAAGCTCTAAAGCTGTCAATAACTCCTCCATGCCTTCTTTGATTCTTCCTTGCCGATCATAACAAAAGCCTAGCTGTGAATGCATCCATCCATCTTCCCCAAACTGATGAATACCTTTCAGCAGATAGATTTCCGCCTCTTGATAACGTTCCATATGATTTAATAGCCATCCCATATTTCCATAATAAAAAGGATCATCTAACGCATATATTTTATATTTCTCCAGCAGAATACGAGCATCTTCTAGTCGATTTTCAGCTAGTAGATCCGCAAATTCTTGTTTATAATCCAAACTCATCACCATCCACTTGTTTTCGTATCTTTATTATATCTCAAATAGAAGATAAAGAAAAGAAAAGCGATTTCTCACAGAAACCACTTAACTAAGAATTTGTAAAATACTTCCAGTGACAAGAGCAATTATAAATAATATACCAAGTATACGGCAAATATCCTTTTTATTATCATACATCTTAAATAACACTAGTAATCCCAATCCAGCACTCGTAATCAGTCCCGCAGTTAATGCACCAAAGCTCACAACACCGTCAATAAACAGTTGTGATAAAATAACGCTGGCAGCACAATTGGGAATGAATCCGACAAGCGACGCAAATAAAGGTTGCAAGAAACTTCCAGCACCTAAAAATTGTGCTAATGCTTCTTCACCAAACTCATGAATGATGAAGGATATGATAAAATTCACACAGAAAATAAAGAGAAAGATTTTCAGTGTATGTAAGAATGCAATCGCAAAGATGGATGGATGTTTTTTCTGTTCTTCATCACAGTGCTCATGAATGTCATGTAAAGGATGATTTTCCTTCAAGTGATGCTGTTTCACTAATAGATCTATTAAGTACCCTGAAATGCATCCAATCACCAGTTTTACTGCAATCACCTGCAACAATACATCTAATTGATTAGGTTGCGCAATTAAAATAGGAATAGCTTCATCACTAGTTGATACAAAAACTGCTATCAACGTACCAAGAGTGATAGAACCATTCATATATAAACCACCTGCAATAACAGAAAAACCGCATTGTGGTACAATACCTAGCACAGAACCAACCAGTGGACCAAATCGTCGGGTTCCAGCTAATAAACGTTGCATCTTATCATTGCTTTTATGTTCAAGATATTCCATAAATACATAAGCTGCGTATAAAAAAGGTAGCATACTCAACGTATCATGTAAAACATCAGTTAAAAGATCCTGCATGTTGATTCTCCTTTCGCATCACTTAGCAATTTTACCACTTTTCGATTATTTATACCAGTAGTATGAGTTCTTTATGAATTACTTAAATTAAATCCTATCAGCGAATCAGGCAAGTTGCATCTTTGTTGAAAAAACATGAAATTTGATGCCATTGGTTTCGCTCACATAAGGAATGTGTTTGGATTTCTTTCTCTATATAGAAAAAAACCTGTCCTTCTCAGAACAGGTCTTCCTACCT
>NZ_CEVYEL010000024.1:0-38773 GCF_982403165.1 Longicatena sp. | reverse complement strand
AGCCCCTTGGGGCGATTACGTAAAAACCACCAGCTAAGCTGGTGGATATTTATTACACCCATGATCGTAATAGCTGCAAGTATTCTGACATTGGCATTGCTTGATAATAATAATGCCCTTGGATCTGATCACAATGCGCCTCTTTTAACAGAGGCAGATAGCATTCATCTTCGACACCTTCCGCAACAATGCCATAACCACATTGTTTTAACATACGTATACTTGATTGTAACATCAGGTTATTTTTTTCATTGGCAGGTTGGGGAAAAAAGGAACGATCAAGTTTGATACTTGTAAAGGGAAGATGAGGAAGCATCGTTAAGGAAGCACTGCCACTGCCAAAGTCATCCATGGCAATCGGATATCCTTCCTGGTGCAAGAAAGTTAAGAAGTCGGATAAGGCTTGATTATCTTTTGATAAAATATCTTCACTGATTTCAAATTCTAAGAGCTTACTGGAAAGCGCAGAAGCTTTAGTAAGTTTTTTTACTTCCATGAGATATTCCTGTGCATTTTCTAGTGTTGCTTCAGAGACATTCACACTGATTGGCAGTAAGGGGAATTGTTGTTTCTGACATAAGGCAAACATATGAAAAAGCTGATGTAAAACATATACATCCGTCTGGCGAATAAAGCTGTTTCTTTGAATTTCTTTCATCCATTCAGATAGTGGAAGCCATTGGTTTTCATGGTATAAACGCAATAAAGCCTCACCCCCACATATGGTTTGAGTAGCCAGATCAACTTTTGGTTGTATAAAAACACGCAGATTCCCTTTTGTCATCGCCTTTTCTACCATTTCCTGTATCGAAACCGCTTGTAATAAGCGGTTTTCTAGCAATTGATCATAAAGCTCATAGGATGTCGTATATTTTGCATGATCCTTGCTTTTGATAGCGGCAAGCTGGCACTTATAAAATAAGGTAGATAGCTCTTCCTGTGCTTTGGGATAACAAATGCCAAAGGCAAAAGCAACATGTGGAAAAGCATCATCTAGTTGCTGGATCATATCATGAATATATGTCCAGGATATGGTTTTCCACAACGTGAATAAAGAACCATGCATCCATTCACTTATGCAAATACATGGATCCATGACAGACAGCATTTGGTCCAGTATTTCCACGGCCTTTTGGCATTCTTGTCGATCTTTTAAATAGTGTTGCGCATATTGTTTAATTTCAATATACATACCGATACAATCATCCGCTTCTAAGCGTTCATACAGCGTTTCCATATCTTTCCATGTCAGCATTCCACATCACCTAATGAAAGTCTTGCACGTTTTTCTGCTTTTATGCATTCCTTTTTGTAAATGTGTCATTGAGCTATCTTGTGAAAACAGACTTAGCGAAGCTTGCGTTGTGAACTACCGGGGATATGCAACTGTTCTCGATACTTCGCTACGGTTCTGCGTGAAACCTTAAGATCCATGGCAGATAATTTTATCACCAATTGTTGATCCGAAAACGGTTTGTGTTTATCTTCCTGTCGAATGATAGAAAGGATGGCCTTTCGTATTCCATCGGCACTATCCCCTTGACAAGTCATCGCTGAAAACAATTGTTTAAAAGCATAACATTCACCTTCAAAGCGATAATATTTCTGATGCAAGGCTCTGGAAACAGTTGATTCATGCATTCCTAATTTTTGGGCGATATCCTTTAAGGTACAGGGACGCAGCTCATCATGATACAGAAAATAGCCTTTTTGAAGGGTGACAAGCTCATTGATGATCATGAGCAAGGAGGCATTGCGGCGATGCAGCATATCGACAAAAATACTTGCCTCTTGAAAGTATTGTTTTAATTGTGGATGCTCTTCCATCATACTGACATATTCCTGATGCAGGGAAGGGGTAAAGACGGAAATCGGTTCAATGCGAATTTCCTCATCTTCAACGATGATATCCACTTCCGGGGTCATATTGATTGTTGTTTGGGTTTGGTATGGAGCACAAGGATATGGATGACATTTACGGATGGAATGTAAAATATCCTTGATCTCTTCGATCGTTAAGTTCATTTGCTTGGCAATAGAAGAAAGATCATGAGATAAGATGGCATCGGCATGATGTTTGAGCAGATATGCTCCTTTGGTGTTTCCCATATGCAAACATTGCAAATATAAGGAGTCAGCGGCATCTTTGGCAAAGACTCCACTTGGTTCAAAGGTACGAAGAATCGTAAATACATCCTGCACTTCCTGAAGTGTTACTTGAAAAGCGTGTGCAACTTCTTCCTCGTTGATGTTGATATAACCATTTTCATCTAAGGATTCAATAAAATAGGCGGCAATATCTTCACGTATGGAAGTCTTGCAGGTGTGCAGCTGATAGTACAACTCTTCCTTTAAGCTGATAGGCGCATGCACGGTATCCATCATTTCATAGTCCTTCTCCTGATGAAAGCGACAGGCAAACATCGGATTGCGTTGCGCAAATTGTAACACTAGCTTTGTGATTTCTTCATGATTCATTTTTAATACTTCTAAGGCATTCTGATTTTTCTGCGTTAATAAATATTTTTGTTGAAGCGTTTGTTGAATTGCTAAATTTTGTTTCATACGATCACCTCTAAGTTCCTCTTATCTATATCTAGCAAAAAGCGTGCCAACTTTCGTAAAAAAGCAAATTCTTCTGATTGACTTTTTCTATGAGAATTTCGTACACTTAATAATGGAAAAGGGGTTGATGGTAATGTTAGAAAAGGTAAGACAACAGGTCCTTATGGCAACAACAAGAGAATTAGCAGAAACAGGCAATGCAGTTGCGATTAGTGAAGCGTTGCATTTAAGCCGTAATATGGTATCCCAATATTTAAACCAGCTATGGAATGAAGGGAAACTTGTTAAAATAAATACCCGTCCGGTGTTGTTTTATGATGTGCAGACATTAGAGAAGTTATTTTCTATCCATCTGAAGGAAAAGGAATTCACATCTAAGAAGGAATTTGTAAAAGCCTTGCAGCCACAGGAAGCAAAGGATTTTGAAAAGCTGATTGGAGCGCAGGAAAGCTTAGCCAATGTGGTAAATCAATGTAAGGCTACCATATCATATCCGCCAAATGGATTGCCTTTATTACTGTATGGACCTACCGGTACCGGAAAAAGCTTCATGGCACAGTTAATGTATGAATATGCCTTAAATCATCAATTAATTGAAGCGGATAAAAAATTTCTCATCGTTAATTGTAGCGAATATGCCAATAATCCGGAGTTGTTAACGGCGAATCTATTTGGCCATAAAAAAGGCGCATTTACCGGTGCGGATAAGGATAATCCCGGTCTTATCAAACTGGCAGAAGGCGGTGTGCTCTTCTTGGATGAGGTGCATTGCCTGCCACCGGAATGTCAGGAAAAGCTCTTCTTATTTATGGATAAGGGCATTTATCACATGGTGGGAGATAATGAAAAGTGGTATCAGTCTTCTTTACGTTTAATCTTTGCGACAACGGAAAAACCAGAAGAGGTATTATTAAAAACCTTGCTGCGCCGTATTCCGATGATTATCACGATTCCTTCCTTAGAAGAGCGTGGCACGCATGAGCGTCTACAGCTCATTCACTCCATCTTTGCGGCAGAAGAAACGCGTATCCATAAATCTATCTATCTTTCTACCCTTGTCTATCAAACCTTATTATCAACAACTTTCAATGCCAATATCGGAGAATTAAAAAATGCGATTCAAGCAAGCTGTGTCAACGCGTTATTTCATGCAGATCCCAACAAGGATCGCTTAGAAATACGGGCATATAATCTGCCGGAAACCTTGAAAGAGCCGAAGATGAATGTGCCATCCATGACGGAACAAAAGCTCATCTCTGTACATGAACTGGCGAAATTCGTATCGCATGAGCGCGCCATTCTAAAATGCAATGAAGAACTGTTGAAAGCTTATGATGCAAGAGAAAACAGTGATTTATTCTTAAAAACAGCATGTCAAAGCATTGATGAGTATCAGGAAACCATCGTCTTTCAAAAGAAAAAGACCATTCGTAAGAATGAATATTTGCAAGGTATCGTTTCCAATATCTTTGATATGCTGAGTTCACGTTATGGTTTTAAATTTGTGAATAATGATGTAATTGCCATCGCTTCCTATATTGATGATTACAGCCGCAACCTGTTAGAAATGAACAATTGGCTGGAGCAAGAAAAAAAAACACGTCAAACAATTGCTTTCCTATATAAAGAGCGAATGGCATCGAGAATATGCGATTGCGCAGGAAATCGTAGAAAATCTTACCGTAAATTTGGATATGGAATTTGATGCGATGTTTACTTCTGTGCTGGCATTAAATCTAAAGAAATTAAATCGTATTACAGATTTGAATAAACGTATCGGTATTATCATTGCCCATGGTTTCAGTACAGCCAGCAGTATGGCCGATGCAGCGAATAAACTGTTAGGGCGTTATGTGTTTGATGCTATGGATATGCCGTTACAGCTTAGTTCCACACAGATCATTGAACAGCTAAATCGCTATTTGGCCAAGATTCCGCAATATGAAGAACTGTTTTTACTGGTTGATATGGGCTCTTTGGAGGAAATCTATAAAGGATTAGAAGTATCCAATGCCAGCATCGGCATCATGAACAATGTCACGACACGTTTAGCACTGGAAATCGGACAGGGTATCATCTCCAATACGCCGATGAAAGAAATCTTTGAAACTGCCATTGATTACAGTAGTGCCAATTATCATATCGTGGAACATAAGAATCGCGAAAAGGTCATTCTCTGTTCCTGTGCCAGCGGTATGGGAACTGCCGAAAAGCTGAAAAAGATTCTGGTGGATTCCTTACCATGCGACTTACCGATTCATGTCTATACGTATGATTACAATACCTTATTGGAAAAACAGCTGCACGATGCCTTCTTTGAAAATTACGAAGTCATCTGTATTGTTGGAACACTGAATCCTAATATACCTGATATCCGTTTTATACCAATCGAAGATTTAATCATCAACGATACCTTGGATGAGCTGCATGATTATTTTAAGGATTACATCAGTGATAGTGAAATGAAGACCTTCCAACAAAATATCTTAAAGAACTTCTCATTAAGCAATATCATGAACAATCTGACGATCTTAAATCCTAGCAAGCTGTTAGAACATGTTGCCGATGCCATTGATAAGCTGCAAAATGATTTGCAGGTTCGCTTGACGAATAATACCTGTGTAGGCTTGTATGTGCATGTCTGTTGCTTGATTGAACGTCTGGTTACCAGAAAGAGCATTGAAACATATACGAATGTGGAAGATTTTGCGGAAAAAGAAATAGCGTTTATCAAATCGGTGAAAAAAGCGTTTAGCGTCGTTGAAAATTACTATAGCGTCGAAATACCGGTGGAAGAGATTGGCTATATCTTCGACTACGTGAAGAATAATTAAGAAAAAAAGCGAAAAAAGCGTGTTTAACATGGAAAATTCCAAGTTGGCACGCTTTTTGCTAGTTAGTAAGTGAAGGGAGCTGATGAGTATGCGACAAGTGATTCTCGCATCCCATGGAAAGCTGGCGGAAGGATTATTAAACTCCCTGCGTATGATTATCGGCGAAGAGCTGACGCAGGATGTAGAAACCTACTGTCTGTTTCCGGGAGAAAATCCAAATGACTTTATGAACAAGCTGAAAGAGCGCATTGCAACAAATCCACAGATGGAATTTGTCATTCTCTGCGATATCAAAGGCGGCAGCGTTCATACAGCCTTATCGCAGCTGTGTGTGCATCACAATGTGAAGGTATTCAGCGGAATGAATATGAATTTGGCTATGGATATTCTGTTATCCTGTCCGCAAGTGATTGATGCCCAGGTCAAAGACAGTATCGTAAAGAATGCCCAAGACGGCATTACCTTCCTGGCAGCGGGTGATTTAAAAGCTGAGGAAGATGATGAATTTTAGAAAGAGGTGAAGTAAGATGATTAAATGTTTACGCGTTGACCACCGACTATTACATGGACAGGTGGCATTTTCCTGGACGAGCGCATTAGGCGCTGACTGTATCCTGATTGCGAATGATGATGTCATGAAGGATGAATTACGTAAGACAACCATTAAGATGGCCAAACCACAAGGCGTTAAGCTGGTTATGAAAAGTGTGGTAGATGGCATTGCAGCGGTGAATAGTGGTGTTACAGATAAATACAAACTGTTTATCGTTGTGGAATCAATTCAAGATGCTTATCGTTTCGCAACAGAAACAAATGTCATTAAGTCTGTGAATTTAGGTGGCACGAAAGCAAAAGAGAACACAAGAAATATCAGTAAGGCAATCAATGTGACAGAAGAAGAAACAACCTTACTGAAAGAATTAGTAGACAAAGGAATCGAAGTGGAAATTCGCATGGTTCCTAATGATGCGAAAGTGCATGCGGAAAATGTATTATAAAATCGCATAAGAAACACAAATGTATCGAAGGTTAAAGCGAACCGCATAAAGAAACATAATCATGAAACTATTTGAGAAAGAGGAGGGTTTTACACAATGCTACAAGCAATCTTACTTGCATTGGTCGCAATGCTTGGTAATGCAGAATATTTATTTGGTACCTGTTTGTTATCCAGACCATTGGTGATGGGAACATTGACAGGCATCGTATTAGGGGATATTTCAATGGGAGTAACTCTGGGAGCTACATTGGAGCTTGCCTTTATGGGCGCATTCTCTGTAGGTGCATCCATTCCACCGGAAATGATTAGTGGAACCGTATTAGGTACGGCATTTGCCATCACTACCGGAACCGGTGCTGAGGCAGCCTTGGCATTAGGTCTTCCAATTGCCAGTCTGGTTTTGATTTTTAAGAATTTAAGTATGGTCTTCATTTTACCGATGTTTGTGCATAAAGCAGATAAATATGCCGCTGTTGGTAATTATAAGGGTGTTGAAAGAATGCATCTGTTAGGTGGATTCTTTGGTGTCAATTTGATCATCGGTGTGATCGTCGGTGTTAGCTTCTATTTAGGTAGTCCTGTCATTCAGGGCATTCTGGATATGATTCCAGCATGGGTACAAAAAGGCTTAGAACTGACAATGGGTCTGTTACCTGCAATTGGTTTTGGCTTATTGATGCAGATGATCATGAACAAGAATGTTGCTTGTTTCTTCTTCTTGGGCTTTGCGTTAAGCACATATTTGAAGATTCCGGTAACCGGTATTGCCATCTTTGGTGCTATCGTGGCAATTGTCCTTGTCCAAATTAAAAATCAGAATAAGCATGCGGTGGAAACAGCCGGTGTGAGTGAAGGAGATGAAGATGATGACTTCTAATACGGTAAAAGAAAATAGTATGATTACAAAAAAAGATCTAAATAAAGTAGCCCTTCGTTCCTTGTCTATGGAATGGTCCTGGAACTATGAGCGACAGGCGAATCTGCCTTATTGTTATGCGTTGATTCCAATCATTAACAAATTATATAAAACAGATGAAGAACGTGCAGAAGCAATGAAGCGTCATCTGGAATTCTTTAACACAACACCACATTTATCAACCTTGTTGTTAGGTATTTCTACAGCGATGGAAGAACAAAATGCTACAGAAGAAAACTTCGATACTTCCAGTATCAATAATATTAAGATTGCCTTAATGGGACCATTAGCCGGTATTGGTGACAGCTTTATCTGGGGAACTTTACGTATCATTGCAACCGGTATTGGTATTTCCTTAGCACGTCAAGGCAATATCTTAGGACCAATCCTATTCCTGCTGGTATTTAATATTCCGGCACAGGGCTTACGTTTCTTCTTAATGAATGCCGGTTATAAACTGGGAGCTGAATTCTTAACGAAGATTGAAAAAAGCGGTCTGATGGAAAGCTTAACTTATGGCGCTGCTGTTTTGGGTCTGATGGTTATTGGTGGTATGACGGCGGAAAACGTATCGATCAATATACCGATTGCGATTGGTAGCGGTGATGAAGCAACAACGATCGGGGATATTTGTAATGGTATCATGCCGGGCTTATTGCCATTGGCATTTACCTTCGTGGTATTCTTCCTGTTACGTAAAAACTTTAAAACAACGACGATTCTGCTGTTAATGGCTGTTTTAGGTCTGGCAGGCGCATTCTTTGGATTCTTAGGTTAAAAAATAAGGAGAGGAAATGGAAATGTTAAAATTTAATGAACAAGCACAGATTGATAGTGTAAATGGAGCTTTGGCTCTGCGTGGAAAGATCAATGAGATCGTAGATGGGATTTGTAAAGAAGGTTATACGAATATTTGCTGGTTAGGCATTGGTGGAACATGGGCAAGCAGTATGCAGGCGACTGTGCATATGAAAGAGATGTCTGCGATTGAAACATGGGCAGAAAATGCGGCAGAATATCTAACAACAGGAAATAAACGTATTGGAAAGGGAACCATCGTCATCACATCCAGTGTAACCGGAAGTACGATTGAAGTAGTACAGGCAGTAAAAAAAGCACAGGATGCCGGTGCGAAAGTCTTAGGCTTTATTGATATCGATACTACAGAATTAGCGAAGATGGTCGATTATGAAATTGCTTACTCAGCAAATGAACAACTGAAATTCTTCATGGTTGCGGATCGCTTCATGTTTAATAATGGCGAATTCGCGGATTATGAACGCATGTATGAAGAATTTGAAAAATATTTAGCTGTTGCGTTGGTAGAAGTGGAAAAGAAAGCGGATGACTTTGGAAAAGAATTTGCGAAGAAACATTGGAACGATGAATTGCATTACTTCGTCGGTGCCGGCAATCAGTGGGGAGCTACGTATTCTTATGCTATGTGCTATTGGGAAGAACAGCTATGGATCAAGACAAAATCCATCACAGCACCGGAATTCTTCCACGGTATGTTTGAAATCGTTACACGTGATACACCGGTTACGATCTTTGTTGGAGAAGATGCACAGCGTTCTTTATCTGAAAGAGTTGTCAACTTCATACCACGTATTTGTAAGAACTATACGGTAATTGATACTAAGGACTACGAATTAAAGGGTATTTCTCCTGAATTCCGTTCTCATATTTCTCATCTGGTTATGCATGCAGTCAATAATCGCATTGATGCACACATGGAAGAAGAAACTTGTCATCCAATGGAAATCCGCCGTTATTACCGTAAACTGAATTATTAAAAAGAAGGTGGAGCAATCCACCTTTTCCCCTAGTAAATAAGAAAGGAAAAGGGATCAAACAATACCTCTTGTAAGAGATTAAAATCCCAAGGATAGATTATGGAAAAAATGACAATGATGGATTACATCAAAGAAACACCGGCACAGGCGATGAAGAATATAGAAGACTATGCTACCTTGTGTGCGCCCCTGGTAAACTATGCCGAAGAAAAAAAGATGCGCCGTTTATGGCTAGTAGCCAGTGGTTCCAGTTACAATGCTTGTCACTGTGCTCGCAGCTTTTTGATGCATACCTTACAAATGGAAGTAAAAATCACTACCCCTTATACATTCACTTGGTATGAACATGCGATTGCGGATGATGATGTGGTTATCGTAGTATCACAAAGCGGCTATTCAACCAACGCGATTGCGGCATTAGATAAAATAAGAGCGTTAGGATATATCGGAGTTGCTTTAACCGGCAATGTGGAACATGATATCAAAGACCATGCAGATCTTGTGTTCGATTATGGTGTTGGGGAAGAATTGGTCGGCTATGTCACCAAAGGGGTTACAACATTGACGTTGTATCTGATGCTGTTTGCCATTGCTTATACAAAGCGCAGTGAAAAGCTAGATGAAGTAAAAAAGGCTATAAAATTAAATGAAGAGATGATCGATAAGGCACAAACATTTGTAAAACAACATTATAAAGATTTCAGTTCTATGCATAGCATTTATGTATGTGGAGCAGGAGCTGGTTATGGCATTGCTCTGGAAGGTGCTTTGAAAAGTGGAGAAACTATTCATATTCCGGCACTGCCTTTGGAAATGGAAGAATATATTCATGGACCTAACCTGCAATTGACACCATCCTATACGGTTTTATTGATTGATGGCAATGATGCGGCAAGCAATCGTGTGCAACAGATTTATCAAGCAACACGCAGTGTGAGTGAGCATACCTTTATGTTAAGCAATGCCGCCAATTTAGATGATGATCATATACTGACCTTATCGGATATGGTAGAAAGCGATCTAACACCACTTGTCTATCTGCCATTTGTTCAAGTGTTGGCAGCGATGATCTCACAGGATCTAAACAGTGTGAAACAGCACCCATTACTTAAGAAGTTTAAATCTTATGCCGATGCAAAAACAGCAAGCTTTATCAATTATGATGAGGATGATTAACCCACAATTTGCTGTATCACAAAGAGTTACAAAACCAATCCATATGCTTTATATATTTTAATTTTAAGTAAGCTACTAAAATTTAATTTACTCTATAGGCAGTTTGCAAAAAGCAAAGTCTTTTGCCTTCTTTTATCATCATATACAATTTAAACAAAAAAGACATCAAGAATAGATACGATAAAAAAATCTATACGGATGTCTTTTATTTTAGCCTTCCTTATGGTGGCGCTCTTTCTGCATCTTAGTGATTATCGCACTTTTCAATAAACTTACCATCCTGTAAAAGCAATGTGCGTTCTGCATAAGCGGCTACATCACGATCATGAGTGACTAACAGAATAGTTGTTTTCTGCTTTTCATGCAGTTCTTTTAACATTTCCATAAGGATATGTGTGTTTTCACTATCTAAATTTCCGGTTGGTTCATCCATCAACAAGAGCTTTGGCTGATGCACGAAGGCTCTGGCAATCGCGACACGTTGTTGTTCACCACCGGATAGTTCTTGGGGCAATGCTGTGGTTAACTGGGCAATGTCCAATGCTTGTAAAAGCATTTCCACATGCGCTTGATCTACTGCTTTCTTTGCTAAATGCAGTGGTAATAAAATATTTTCCAAGACACAATGAAAAGGCAATAACGCAAAATCCTGAAAGACAATGCCGATATCCTCACGACGATACACTTCTCGCTGTTTGCGGGAAAAAGCGGTGATATCCTGTCCTTTTACTAAGATGGAGCCACTGTCAATAGGAAGCAAAGAAGCGATACAGTTTAACAAAGTGCTTTTACCAGAACCACTTTTTCCCATGATGGCAGTAAAGCTTCCTTCTTCAGCAGCAAAACTTAAATCATGTAAAACTTCACTCACTCTTCTTGTGCTCGCATAGCATTTATTAACATTTTTTACTTCAAGCAATTTCATTAGAATCCCTTCCTTTTTCTTGTCCTACTTTCCCTTTTAATAAGATGGATAAACTTAAAAAGCTAATGAGCAGGATGCATAGTAATGGAACATGGTGGTGCCATATCAAAGACGCCTTTAAATAATAAGGACTGCTAGGGGCACCTAATGTTGTTAATGGGTGAAAAATTTTCTCATACAGCCAATACAGGCAAGCGGTGATAATCAAAGAAATAATGGCTTGTACAATAGCTTCTAAAAAGGCAGTGCATAAGAGATACGATTTACTTACACCTAGTATGCGTAAAAGTTTGTGTTCTACATCCAAATAAGCCTGTTGCAAACGATATTGATTTGACAGTAATAACAGCCATAGAAAACAGACGAACACTTCTATGGCACCATAAAGCAGAATCGTTTGTAAGAATTTTTGTTGATGGATTTCTTCCTCTAAACGAGAGTTGGTGATATGCAAATCGCCATAACGACTAAGAATGTTCATGACTTGTTGATCGGTATGATGATAATCGGCTTTTTTATCTGTTTCAGCGACAAGTGATTGATAACCAAGATGTTCCCCCATGATGTTAGCATACCCCTTTTCACTAAGAAAGATGGTAAATGGAATTCCACTATCTTCGCCAAGCGCATCCACCATATCAGAAAACTTATTTTTCATAGGTAATGCTTTCATCTTCATGGTATGTTTTCCTGTCAATGTTAACATCGTACCTTTATGGATATATTGAATTTCATGATAGTTACCACCATCCTGTTTTGCCTGTTCTCTGGTACCATCTGCCAGTAAGTAATCCGTTGTCGAATATCCATTTTCACTGCCAGTATTTTTTTTAAAGATAAAAGCTTCCGTATTTATAATCGCTAAATCACCGTTTAAAAAGGCTTTTTCATCAAAGTTTAGATATTTTCGCATGATGGGTATCACGGTTGCATCCTCATTGATAGCAATGAGGGTGGCATAGGTATTATGAGTGTCAGGAATAACATTTGTATAGTGATAATACGTACGATAATCTTTTAAACAAGTTTCTTGTTGCATATTGGCATAGCTTATTTTTATATCACTGCGTATGTGAAAGGCGCGTACACTTGTTACATGGGGGATGCTCTTAAGTCCTGTTATATCCAGTTCACGTATCTTTTTTGATTCTGGATTTACGTTGAATGAAGCACGATAATCGCCAATTCCTCGTCGCTTTTGATAGTCTTGCCATTGCATATAGGCATTTGCTTGTGTTTGTATGCATAGGAGGAAGGTACTTAAGACGATTACATGCAATACTATGATAATAACAGTGTGATGCGATAATGTAGTAAGATTTCGCCAAGCCAAGCGCCATGGCGTGATCTTTTTCCATGGATGGCGTATCGTCAGCTTATGTATATGTGTTTTCTTTATCATTTTTTCTTGTTTGCGATTCGTCAATAAATTGGCGAGTAGGATAGTTAGCAACAAGCCAAGAAGAAAAATACCACCAACGTACCAAGAAGCAACAACTTCAATGTGTAGTGCATCATTTAATAGATCACTTCCTAAGGCACTGCCTCCATAATATAGCAAATAGGCACAAAGAATTGGCAGACGCAAGAGATAGATGAAAAACCAAAAGCGAATCCATCGTATTTGCTTACGCGATGCTCCCAATTGTTTTAGGATGTGATCTTCTTTTTCATAACTCATAAGAATATCTCGAATGATGAAATACATAAATACAAGAATCATACACAACGCAAACATCATCCCTATTAAGAAACGACTGCTATTGCCATTTAACCAAACCATATTATCATAAGCATAGGTATTGATAGCAGAAACACCTGGTATGGAAGGATAGTCTTCGTTTACGCGTACATCTTTTAACCATAAGGAAGAAAGACTACCTTTCGCTTTGACAAAAGCAGCAGATAAAGAATTGCTGTCTTGCACATTCCACATCGAACGATAGGGCTTTATGATTCCTGTTAGATAAAACTTATGCATTTTTCCATCGCTTAACAATAGCTGTATCGATTGATGAAGCTGATAGGAATAACCTAAATAACTCAACACATCGGCCTCGATGATGATATCATTGTTCTTTTGCGGATAGCTGCCATCTAATAGTTCTAAGTGAAACAAGTCCATGGCTTCTTTTGTATATTGAGAAACTTCTCCAATTTGGGCATAGCCATCTTGATTTTTTACCATGATCTGTCCTAAAGATGGCAAAGGTAAGACAGTATCTAAATGTGCTTTTTTAGCAGTTTCCACATCTTTTTGTTCTACGTTGAAAATAACGCGATTCCACTCTCCATAATGAGCAAAAGCTTGTCTTTGTTGTGTGCGTATATAGCTTAGACAACCATTTCCAATCAGTAACATACAGAATGTCAAAAAGAAGAGCGCGCTACGATGAACTCTTCTTTTGGGATTATGCTTAATTTCGTCTTTAGCAAAGGTGCGATAAAAGGACATTGTTGTGTACGATTTCATGTATACATTATACACTGGTTAAAAATGTAAGATCATATTGTTAATGATTCTTAAGAAAAAATATAGTGTATTATGTTGCTTAATTATGACCTTTGAATGTCAGCTATCTTGAGCTATTTAATGTATTTTGTTATAGATAAGGAAAAGGAAAGTGAGGTAAGATGGGGAAGACACCGTTTCGTATACAGGGGAAGAGGTATACAGCGTACAATTATTTGAAGAAAATACGACAGTTAAGATAAAAGAGAAGATTACAGAAACAGCCGTTCTTACGTATTTGCATACAAAAAGTGATGCTAAAAGTTCATATGTAACGGTTAGCTTGAATTTTCTAAATGAAAACGGCGATGTTGTGCATGTTTATAACATCGTGTCACCAAAAAATGAGATAAAAGTTTATGAATAAAGGCTCGTTACGGAGCCTTTTCCTTATGTGTATTTGTAAAAGACACCTATATTTATGGTATACTAATAATGTATATTAACAAAATAGCTTGAAGGTGATGAAATGAAGAAAATAGGATTGGGGATGAGTGCTGTAATTGTGGCAATTGGCTTATTTCTGTTTTGGCGATATGCTACATATGGACATTCTCAGGAACAGCCTGCCTCGAATGTACATATGCAACAGGTATTAGAAAAGTTTTATCAAAATCCGGGTAATTATAATTTCTTTGATAAAGATGGTAACAGCATGAATGCCTATATTATGAGTCGTGAAAAAGCCTTTCAATTACACCCGCAAGATGTCACAAAAGAAGTTGCACAAAAAGTCAATGATTATTCAGAAGAGGTCGTTCAAGAGCTTTTAGAATTACATAGTGATGAAGAATGGATACATGCCTTTCAAGAATATTATAAAAAACCATACATATATTCACTATATGATAAAAAAGGCGATTCTATAAAAGAATACGCCTTGAATCAAAAGGAAGCTTTTGAAAAATCCCCCCAAAAAACCATTCAGGATATTAAAAAACATATTAATGAAGTATATAAAATCGTAGAATAGTTTTATTTATCATCAATATAATGATGCATAAGGAGATAATCACGCAGAGAAGGCTCCCAGCTGGGACCAATCACTTCATCTGCGTATTTTTTTAATTCTTCATGTCCATTGCCCATGACAACACCAATTCCTGCCTCTTGGATCATTTGCAAATCGTTCATAGAATCGCCAAAGGCCAAGTAAGCATGAGCCGGCAATTGCCAGTATTTCATCAGATGAGCGATACCTCTTGCTTTGTTTACACTTGTCTTCATAAAATCCACACATGTTAAAGATGGATGCTGCACTTCTATGCCTTCAATACCATCAAACATATGCCAGTCAAAGCCAGGTTTTTCATAGGCACTTAACGCAACTAAAGGTTCATGATCCCACTCTCTCACAATAGGTACTTGACAATGAAATTGGTCAAACGCGGCTTTGGAATAGGCATTTAACGGTTTTGTCATAAACTCATATTTGCCATGAGAATTAATACATATATCATATTCCTTCCCTAAGGCAAAGATGCGCTCACATTGCGCTGCTGTAAAAGTATCTTCAAAAATGATGTTCATTTGTTCATTATATACACTGACACCCGCACCACCAACATAGCCATCCCAGGGAAACAGTTGCAAGACTCCTAACTGCTCTGCCATTTCTTTTGCGCGTCCACTACATAAAGCTACCTTATAACCATTTGCTTTTAATTGTTTGATCGCATCCATCGTTTCCGATAACACCTGATTGCTGTGATGGTCAAAAAAAGTACCATCAATATCAAAAAACACTGCTTTTATCTCCATCCTATCCCTCTTCTCATGGTTTTATTTTAGCATGTAAGCGATGCTTGTACAATTCTCATTTCAGCAGAAAATAGGGAGGAAATGCAATATGGTCGGAAAAAGAACAGAAAGCGTTTATCCATCTTCATAGCGAATTCATGCTGTTGCTACGCATCTTATAATTGTTTTCTTATGCAAAGAAACGATTCTTTATCTGATGCAGATGGAAGCTGTTCATGATCGGTTAGCTATGCTTTTCGCTACACTTGCTTTTCCTGAATTCCTTCTTAAATACATTGCAATCAAACCATATTTCTCCTATAATTAAACCATGGAGGATGAATATGGTAAAAGGTTTGGTATTGTATGATTACGATGGTACGCTGGTAGATGAGCGTGATGCGATTTATGTACCAAGTAATATCACAAAAAAGACGATTTCCCGATTGCAGGATATGGGATATCTGTGTGTATTAGCCACAGGAAGAGCATTGAGTTATATCCCAAGCGGTGCGAAGGATTTGCATCTGGATGGTTATGTCACATGTAATGGGGCATATGTCACGGTGCATGGTAAAGTGATTCATAAAGTTATCTTTGAAGATGAGGAGCTTGCGGCATTGATTGCTTATATGGATGCGCATGGTATTAATTACATACTGGAAAGTAATGATTTCTGTTATGTAAAAGATTTAAAGGATCCAAGTTATCTGCATTTTATGGATAATTTTCAGCTTCCGAAAGACAATTTTGTCCAGTATAAGAGTTTGCAGCAGGTGCATGGATGTATTTCTAAGATAACCTTAGCATTTGGCAATCGTTCATCCTTGCAAAAAAGCGAGCAGTTATTACGTCCGCATTATCAGATGAGCCTACATCGAAATTGTGACACCTTGGATATTGGGAAAAAAGCGGTGCATAAGGGTGTTGGCGCAAAAGCTATCATGGAGCATTATGGAATACCTTATGAGGCAACTTATGCTTTTGGTGATGGTGATAACGATGTGGAACTACTTGCCAGTGTGCGGTATGGCATAGCTATGCGCAAACACGATCCACTGCTGGATGATGTTGCTTATATGGTAACAGGCACAGTCAAAGAAGAAGGTATATTTGAAGCATTAAAGAAATTGGAGGTAATTTAATTATGGCAATGGTACGATTGCTCCCTGCATTTAAGGATTATTTATGGGGAGGCACAAAGTTAAAGGAAAACTACAACAAAAAAAGTGATTTAGACATTGTCGCTGAAAGCTGGGAACTTTCTACGCACAAGGATGGGCAAAGTATTGTCGACAGTGGTGAGGATCAAGGAATGCTGTTTGGCGATTATTTGCAGAAGTTGGGAAAAGAAGCACTTGGTACAAAAGGTGCGGCTTTTGAGAATTTCCCTATTTTAATTAAATTTATTGACGCAAAGGGGAACTTATCCATTCAGGTTCATCCAAATAATGAATACGCAATGCGCGTAGAAAAAGAATATGGGAAAACCGAAATGTGGTATATTCTGGATGCAGAAGAAGGGGCTTCCCTGTATTATGGAACAAATAAAGAAATCACAAAGGAAGAATTCCGTGAACGTATTGAAAATAATACATTACTAGATGTATTAAAGAGTGTCCCTGTACACAAGGGAGATGTATTCTTCATTGAGGCTGGTACCATTCATGCCATCGGTGAAGGTATCGTGATTTGTGAGATTCAGCAAAATTCAAATACGACCTATCGTGTATATGACTTTGGCCGTGTTGGTGCTGATGGAAAACCAAGAGAATTGCATATTGATAAAGCTATTGATGTATCAAATCTGACTCCATTAGAAAGTGATTTTAAGCCTTGTGGTGAAGTTAAGACATATGATGGCTATCAGGTAGCCATGATGGCATCCTGTGATTACTTTACGACTTATATTTATGAGGTAAAAAGTGAATGCAGTGTCAAGGTGGATGAAGAAAGCTTTGCTTCTTTCGTTATCGTTGATGGGGAAGGAACGATTGAAAGTGATGATACGATGCTGAGTATCCGCAAGGGAGACAGCATTTTCGCAACAGCTGGAACAGGCAGTGTAAGAGTAAAAGGAAATTGCCGTTTCATTCTGTCAAGAGTATAAGAGAGAAAGCCTTGCGCAGTTTTGCTCGCGTAAGGTTTTTTTTGAAAGGAGATTTGTATGGGTTATAAATTAATTGTTATGGATATGGATGGCACTTTGACAAACAGTAAGAAGGAAATATCTGAGGAAACCAGAACAGCTTTGATAGAAGCACAAAAACTTGGAGCTAGCATCGTGTTAGCCAGTGGGCGACCAACACCAGGTTTATATCGAGAGGCCAAGATTCTAGAAATGGATCGTTTCAAAGGGTATTTGTTAAGCTATAATGGTGCGCATGTCTGTGATTATCCCAATCAGCAGGTTATCTATAACAAGACCATAGATAAAAAGTATATTCTTCCAATTATCAATAATGCTAAAGCATTGAATCTGGGTATTATGGTGAATAAAGGTGAATATGTAGTTGTCGATGATCCGCATACTTATCAATTGGAATATGAGGCACATGCGACGAATATGAAAACAATGGTGGTAGATGATCTACGGACATTTGTTGATTTTGAGCCAAATAAATTTTTAATCAGTGCACCCCCTGAATATCTGAAGATGCAGTTTGAGGATTTTAAGCTGCCCTTTGGCGATCGCCTGAGTATTTATACATCTGCTCCTTTCTATATTGAAGTGGTATCGAATGGAATTGATAAAGGAAAGGCCCTGGCAGGAATTGCAGAACGTTTAGGAATTCAAAGAGAAGAAATCATCGCTTTTGGGGATGAGATGAATGATCTTACAATGCTGCAGTATGCCGGACATGGAGTAGCCATGGGGAATGCTGTAAAACCAATTAAATTGATTGCAAATGAAATTACGGCTAGTAATGATGAGGATGGAATTGCCAAGTCTTTGTACAAAGCTTTTCCTGAAATCAAACATCGTTAAGAATGAAAAAAAGCACGATTAGCGAAATCGTGTTTTTTTGTGGAATATGATTTTCTTTTCAATATGTGTAAGAAAAGAAGATTATCATCTGCTATGCAATGCGATAAACGAAGAGTGTACAATGGATAGAACTGATAAAGTAATCAACAAGAAAAGGAGTTTGGGAAAGTGCTATGTAAAGTGATACATAAGAATAGAGCATATCCAAAATGCTTTTAAAAGCGAGAAAACAGTGTGTACTACATAGGAACATCATAAAACAACATTCTTGCAGAAGGAAGCAACATATGCTTGGAATTGACGGATATCGCACGAATTCATGATTAATTTTGATTGATATAGATTGACATTGACTGAAATAGGCGATAAACTGTAGTTACTTAGGAGGTAATTAGGATATGTTAGCAGAAGAGCGATTTGCGGCAATACTACAGTTGCTACAGGAAAAGAAGACGGTAACAGTGAATGAACTGACGAAAACTTTGCATATATCAGAATCAACGATACGAAGAGATCTGGTGTCGTTGCATAAGATGAAAAAATTACGTAAGGTCCATGGAGGAGCAACCTTATTACAAAAGGAGTATGCACCGATAGAGAACGATGTCACACAGCGTTCCCAAGAACATATAGAGGAAAAAAGACGACTGGCACAATATGCCGCTACCTTAATAGAACCTCATGATTTTATTTATTTGGATGCTGGCAGTACGATCTTACATATGGCAGAATTTATTGAAGAAAAAGATGCTGTCTATGTGACGAATAGTTTGTATCTAAGTGAACGTCTGGCAATCAAGGGGATGAAGGTTTTTATCTTAGCTGGGGAAATAAAAGCAAAGACCATGGCCGTTGTTGGTTTGGGTGCTGTCAGTGCCTTACAAAAATATAATTTTACAAAAGCGTTTTTAGGTACAAATGGCATTACCATTGAGAATGGTTTTACGACGCCGGATATGGAAGAATCTTATGTAAAATGTGAAGCGATGAAGCATGCTCAAAAATGCTATGTTTTAGCCGATGCATCAAAATTTAATCTTTGCACGGCAATGAGCACTGCCGATATCAGTGATGCAATCATCATCACTAGTAAAGGAATTCCTGATGAATATAAGGAAGAAACAGAAATTATCGAGGTGGCAATATGATCTACACCGTTACTTTAAATCCATCAATTGATTATGTCATCACACTGGATGCCTTATGTAAGGGAGCAATCAACCGCACCAAGGAAGAAGATATTATTTATGGAGGGAAAGGAATTAACGTGTCGATGATGCTTGCACATTTAGGTATACCCTCCACTGCTTTAGGATTTTTCGCTGGTTTTACGGGAGAGGCGTTAAAAAAAGGTATTGAGCAGCAAGGAATCAGGACAGATTTTATTCCTATAGAAGATGGTTTTACCCGCATCAATGTCAAAATTCATGCGCAGGAGGAAAGTGAAATCAATGGACAGGGGCCTCTTATTACCTCGGCCCATTTGCATCAGCTATATGCAAAGCTGGAACTCTTACAGCCAAATGATATCTTAGTATTATCAGGGAATTTACCAAAACAAGTGCCAGCAAATATTTATGCAGTGTTGATGGAGAAACTTCATGATAAGCAAATTGATGTAGTTGTGGATGCTTTTGGTGAACCACTACGTCAGGCATTACCACAGCATCCATTCTTAATTAAGCCCAATCATCATGAATTACAAGAGCTGTTTCAGTTAGCGGACTTACAAGAACAAGACCTTGTCACATGTGCACGGCAATTACAAATGGAAGGAGCTAGAAATGTTATCATATCCATGGCAGATAAGGGGGCTATGTTGGTAAGTGAAACAAATGAAGTGTATCGTATAGCGAGTCCAAAGGGAAAAGTTGTCAATTCGGTAGGTGCTGGGGATTCCATGGTTGCAGGTTTTTTGTATGGTTGGTTAAAGGAAAAAACGTATGAAAAAGCTTTGCGTTGGGGTGTTGCTTGTGGTAGTGCCAGTGCTTTTTGTAAAGGTATTGCCCAAAGAGCATTTGTGATGGAACAATATCAAAAAATGGAGGATGACTTGTTATGAATAGTAAAGAAAGAACTGCGTTTGCGGCATTAACCTTTATTAAGGATGGAATGCTCATTGGTTTAGGTGGGGGAACAACGATTGGGGCATTGGCAAAATTTATCATAGAAAAACAATTGGCGGTAAAGGTTGTAACACCATCTTTTGAAACAGAAAAGCTTTGTGTTCGTTTAGGATTGCCACTGCTGCCGCTGCGTATGGTATCACATGTGGATGTCGCATTTGACGGTTGTGATGAAATTGACCGCCATTTGCATGCGTTAAAGTCTGGTGGAGGCATTCATACAAGGGAAAAGCTGATTGCGCATATGGCAGATGAGTATATCCTTATGGCAACGGAAGACAAATTGAGTGATACCTTACGTTTTACATGTCCGATCGTTTTAGAGTTGTTAGAAGATAGCTATGCCTATGTGAAGCGCAGGGTTGAAGAATTAAAGGGAAGTTTTCATCCTCGAACAAGTGATGGAAAATTCGGGCTGCTAATGAGTGATCATGGTAATGTATTAGCAGATGTGCGCTTTCCTAACGTACAAGACAGTGTGCAATTGAACCAAGAGCTAAAGAAAATTGCCGGTGTGATTGATACAAGTCTGTTAACAGAAGAAGTAACGAAAGCATTGATTGGCAATGAGGATGGTTTTCTTTTGTTGGAGAAGGAGGTTTAAGTGATGAATTGGGGTATTTTAGGACAGGGTGTCATCGCTCATCAAATGGCACAGGCATTATTACAGGAACATGGGACTATCTATGCGGTTGCAGGACGTCATCCGAAAAAGGTAGAAGCGTTCGCAAAGCAATACACAATCGCGCATGCTTATACGATTGATGAAGTAATGCAAGATGAACATGTGGATATCGTCTATATTGCTACACCACATTCCAATCATTTTGAATATATCATGCAGGCACTTCAACATCATAAGCATGTCTTATGTGAAAAAGCTATTACAGTAAATGCACAACAACTTGAAGAGGCTATGGCTTGCGCAAAGAAACACCAGCTGATTCTGATGGAAGCGATGACTATTTTTCATATGCCGATCATGAAGAAAGCGAAAGAACGCATTGAGAGTGGAAAACTTGGAAAATTAAAAATGTTGCAGATAAATTTTGGCAGCTGTAAAGAATATGATATTACCAATCGATTCTTTGCGAAAGAGTTGGCAGGTGGAGCCTTATTGGATATCGGAACCTATGCAATAAGCCTTGCCCGTTATTTTCTGCATGCACAGCCGCATATCATTAAAACAGATATGCTTCCTTTTGAAACCGGAGTAGATGAGATGAGCGGTATCATCTTACGCAATAAAGAAGATGAAATGGCGACCATTACCTTAACAATGCGCGCAAAGCTTCCTAAACGCGCTGTTATAGCGGGTGAACTTGGTTACTTGGAGTTATGTGAATACCCTAGAGGAGATAAAGCGACGTGGAAAATGACACAAGATGGTCATGAAGAAATAATGAAGGATGGAGAAAGTGCATTGGCATTGTGTTATGAGATTCGTGATATGGAAGAGGCCGTAAGAACTGGGCAAAACGAAACTTTGCAGTTGAGCTATGATGTGACAAAGCTTTTATGGGAAGTAAGAAAACAATGGGGCATGATATATCCATTTGAATAACTACTGCATGAGCATGCTATGTAAGAAATCGTGGTGATGCGTATCATAAAGAAAATGATGTTTCCAATCCTGTAAAAAGTGTTACAATATTCATATAGGAAAAAGGAGATGGCGGTAATGAAGTACGCTGTTGTGTATTGTAGTCACACAGGAAATACAAAACGTGTGGCAGAGGCGATTGCGCAGGTTATTCCGGCAGAGGATATGCTTTATTTCGGAATTCCGGATATGGATGCGACAAAAGATGCGGATGTTATTTTTGCCGGATTCTGGACGGATAAAGGCAGCTGCCCAAGCGCATTGTTAGATTATTTTTCATCCTTGCATAATAAACAAATCGTGTTATTCGGTACATGTGGCTTTGGCGGCAGTGCAGAATACTATGATATGATCTTACAGCGAGTCAGTGCATTTATTGAAGATGATTGTACTTATGTGGATGGTTTTATGTGTCAGGGAAAAATGCCGATGGAATTAAGAGAACGCTATGAGCGAGCAAAAGAAGATCCAAAGAAAATAGAACGGATTCTCGATAATTTTGATATGGCACTATCACATCCAGATGAAAATGATCTGCGCCAGGCCAAAGCTTTTACACAAATAATTTTACGATCCATTGCATAAACGAAAACACAGGAAACCTTAAGGAGAGCTGTTTAGAAAGCATATCCATACAACAGGTTGCCTGTGTTTTTTAATTCAACTTAGGGAAAACAAACAAAAGGTATTGGCAAAGACTTTGAATCTTCTTAGAAAATAAAAGTAAGCTAGCTTTTAGGATTATTCTTTATTTGTATGTGGTGATCATTCAACTGGTTTTAGAAAATCATTCTTTGCATACATGAAAATTATCCGGCAATTGCTCAACGGTGGTTGGCGCATTCATGAAAATTGTATCAAAGTCAGTTGTGTGTGCCCAGGTGGCTAAGGCTTGTACCTGCAGCTTGCTGGCATCGGCCAATATATGTGCTTTGCGACAGCGTTTTAATACAGCAGCTTTCACAGCACTGATATCTAAATCAACAGCCATGACTTCTTCACTTTCTAAATCAATACCGCTTGCTGAGAAAAAAGCCTGATCGAAATGAAATCGATTAATATCTTCAATGGCTACAAAACCGACGCTCATATCATAATCGGGAATATAATGACCGCCGATCAGAAACAATTCCCCTTTAAAACGTTTCGGCAATTTTCTTACCAAATAAGTACTGGCTGTTACCAATTTGATGTTTTTATCTTTCAGATAGGGCAGCATGGCAACTGGGGTTGTACCGGAATCAAGGTAAATACATTCACCATTCTTCACGATCTCAGCCGCTGCTTTTCCAATCAATTCTTTTTCAGCTAAGTGAATGTTTTCTTTGTTCATTACCGGTAAATCGGTACTGCTGCTTAAAGTCTGTGGTAATTCTTTACGAATCGCTCCACCGCGTTCACGCTGAATCAATCCCTGTCGCTCTAGCTCCATTAAATCACGGGTGATCGTAGATTTACTGGCGTTTAAAAATTCCATCAATTCACTAATGGTGACAAAAGATTGTTCTTCAATTACTTCCATAATGCGAAATAAACGTTCTTTGCTGAGCATAAGATCCCTGCTTTCTTTTCTTTATCATACGACACAAAGGAAGTTTTCGTCAATGGATGTCTTCAAAAGAAATCAAATTGATTCATTTTATTGGTGAATATGTGCGTATCAAGAGCTTCTAACGTTTTGCATCCCTTTTATAATTCCTTGTTATCATGCTATACTATAGCTGAGATAGGAGGTTTTCTTATGGCATCAATGGAAGACTTGAAGAAACGTTTAAACTCCTCCAGCCAGTTTTTACAAAGCAACGATATGCATGTTGTTGAAGTAAAAGAAGGCTATGCTAAGGTGGAGATGATTATAGATGAACAGATTTTGAATGTTCATGGCTTTGTTCATGGCGGAGCATTGTATTCCTTAGCTGACACAGCTGCTGGAGCAGCTAGCTTTGCGACAGGGCGCGATAGTGTTACGCTTTCGGGTACCATCAATTATATAAAACCGGGAAAAGGTGGTAAGCTAATCGGCATCGCACAGGAAATATCTGCTGGTAGAACGACAGGTGTATATGAAGTGTTTATTTTTAACGATCAAGAACTCTTATTATCACGTGCAACATTTACGATGTTTTTCTTAGATGGGGAGCGCTATCGTAAGCAAAAATAAGGAAGTGTTGTTCCTATTCTTGAAAGGCTGATGCGCTTTTATACTAACAGATGGAAAAGAATACTAACAATTAAGGATACAAACAGATGAAATGAAAATGATAAGGGGAAATGATATGAAGGTAATACTGCATGATTTAGCACAAGCGGAATGGAGCACGCTTGCTCTTCCTGTAGATAATAATACAAGAATCATCGATCATACCAAGGTCATCCATCCATGCGTGGGCTGCTTTGGTTGCTGGACGAAAACACCGGGGCAGTGTGTTATACAAGATGAATATCAAAAAATAGGTGCTCTTTTTGGTAACACAGACGAGTTGATGATTATTAGCCGATGTTCGTTTGGCAGCTATAGTTCTTTTATAAAAAATGTTATAGATCGCTCTATCGCATATTTTCTTCCTTTTTTCGAGATACGCCAAGGAGAAATGCACCATAAAGTAAGATATCATAATACGATACAATTCCGTGTGTTTTTTTATGGAGAAGATCTATCTGAAAATGAAAAGAAAACCGCTAAACAATTGGTAGAAGCAAATGTGCAAAATTTTAACGGCATATTAAAACAAGTTTGTTTTGTAGATAGTTATGAGAAGCTTAAAGAGCTAGTGATATAAGAAGTAACTAATTTTTATATTCATCATTTTCGCATCAATATGCATTTAAAAAGTCGTAGGGAATGAGAAAGGTATGGGAAAAAGATATGATTCTATTACTGAATGGTAGCTTACGCAAAAGCAAGAGTAATTCAAATCATTTTTTAAATTTATTAAAAACGCAACTAAAAGATTCATATGAAAGCGTACAACTTCATCAACTAAAAGATCTAAATGTTATGAAAGATCTGCTTCAAAAAGCGGATGCCTGTGTGATAGGTATACCGGTATATGTAGATGGTGTTCCTGCCCAAGTCATGGAGTTTATGGAACAGATGTATCTTCAATATCAAGGACAGTTTGCACAATTACCCGTTTATGTAATAACCAATCTTGGTTTTTATGAAAGTGAACAAGGTAATGTTTTGCTGGAAATTGTAAAGAATTGGTGCAGCAAGATGGGATTTTTCTATGGAGGAGGACTTGCCATAGGAGCCGGTGAAATGCTTGGCACTTTAAAAAAGGTTCCTCTTAATCAAGGCCCCAATCAACAATTAGGAAAAGGAATCCAACAGTTTGCTGAAGCTATTTCTGATAAGCGATGCATTGAGGATATTTATGTGGAACAAAGCTACTTTCCAAGAAGATTATATATCTTGGCGGCGCATCGAAATTGGTATAAAATGAGCAAACAAAATGGCTTGCAAAGAAAAGCATTATACCAAAGACCGGCAGTGAAATAAGCATACCGTACCATATAAGAATGAGAGGTGAAAGCCATCTAGTAAAAGCTTTTTACAATATGTTTTAGAACAATTGTCTGCGCTAGAGGATATCACATATCGCGCAATGATGAAGGAATACATCATCTATTACCGTGGAAAGATCGTAGGCGGTATTTATGATGATCGATTACTTGTAAAACCGATAAAATCAGCAGTGAAGTATTTGCCGACAGCTACCTATAAACTGCCATATGCAGGGGCGAAAGCAATGCTATTGGTAAATGAAATTGATGATAAAGCTTTTTTAATGGGCCTTTTTGAGGCAATGTATGAGGAGTTGCCAGAGGTAAAAAGGAAAACGAAAAAATAGTAATTTATTTGCACTTCATATTTATAAGATAGCGGATCATCGTGATGGTGAATCGCTTTTTTAATGAAACGCTACATTCTTACTTTATAGTAATAAGTGTCTTTGTACATCAGCAGTATGGCCTTTACAAAGATTTCCTTATCATAAGAATGTTTTAGGATTGCATGTTGTAGGAAAAGTAGTGTATCATAATGCTGTTATTTAGATAGAAAGCAACAGTTAAGCAATAACTACAGATGAGGTAACAATATGCAAATCAGACAAACATTTCAAAAGTATCATTTTGTCGTTTTCTTTATACTGGTTGCAATGGAAAGCATGGCTGCGAATTTTGCCCATCCCATCACACCGACATTGATTCAACAATTACAGCTGCCGGATTATTCTTTTGGTTTATTGTATGCCGGCATGGCATTTACGAATTTCTTGTTTTCGCCATTATGGGCAAATCAGGTACATCATTTAGGCAGTAAGCGTGTATTGGGCATATGTTGCGTGGGCTATGGCGCAGGACAAATGCTGTTTGCTCTTAGTAAAACACTTCCTTTGATCATGGTTGCACGTTTATTATCCGGCTTCTTTGTTGGTGGTATCATGGTGAGCTTTTTGACTTATATCATTGCCCATGCCACACTTGAACAAAGAGGTCGCTATCTTGCTTTATCTGCCACCATCACAACAGTTTTTGCAGCTTTTGGTTATTTGATAGGCGGTATCATGGGTGTTTATTCCTTGTTTGCGACTTTTGTTATGCAAAGTCTGACCTTGGTGGCTGCCGGAGTTCTTTTTGCTTTGTTTTTAAAAGCTGATCCCGATAAAGCAAAAACGCATACTATTTCTTTTAAGGATATCAATCCTTTCCAAGCCTTTCTGGATGCACGCCACTTTTTAAACGTGGCCATGGTGCTATTGTTTTTTGTTGTCTTTCTAACATCTTGTGCAACCACGGCATATGATCAAAATTTCAACTATTTCATTAAAGATCAGTTCGGTTTCCCATCTTCCTACAATGGCGCATTAAAAGCAGTTGTTGGTTTTGTATCTTTATTCGCAAATACGACGATCTGTATGTGGATCATAAAACGCGGAAATGTAAAAAAAGCCCTGCGCTATGTTTTAGCAGGAACCGGCATCTTACTTGTGATGATGACCTTTACCACGCACATGGTTCCATTCATGGTTGTTAATCTGCTTTTCTTTGCGTTTAATGCCATCTATATTCCACTATTACAGGATGTATGTGCTGGGGAAGGTAATACGGAAAACAGTCATCAGGTCATGGGCTTTTACAATGCGATGAAAAGTCTTGGCATGATTGCCGGAGCTTTGTTTGCAGGATTTATTTATGGTGCAGGAGCTCGCTTATCCTTTCTTTTTGCAGGTTTTTTCTTTCTCATCAGTACCTTGATTTTTCATATCTATAAGGCTATTGCGAATAAAGCTACTGCAAAAGCATAGCAAGTATGCTGTTTATCATCTTGACATATAAAGGCACGCATTAGACAGCATTTTCTTCTTGAAGCAATTGTTCATAGGCTTCTGGCTTGTGCATGAACAAGGTGAAAAGCTGTTCGATTTTTGCTAATCCCAGTGTAGTGCCTATGGAATGACAGGTTATCGTGCAGATATCTTGATAAGTGAAAGCTGATAGCTGAAGGGAAGGAAAACGACGTAACATGGTTAAAATTACTATTACCCTTTACAAACCGTATTCTTAGATAAACTAGTTTCTTGAATACATTTTTGGGTTTTCTCTCTGGATTATCGATTCGCCATTGTTTTACATAGGTAGTCACAAAAATCAAAAATGTAATACTTGAAAAGATAAAAATTGACCAAGTATTTGCTTGGTCAATCTAACCTGATTCACTTATTAGAATTAGAAAATAGTAAATTTAATACCCATAGTTTACAAAATAAATATAATCAAAATAGCATATACAATACAAGTAAAATAAGCAAGATATAGAAGGGGATGTTTAATAATTGATTTTTCTCTTGCTATATTGATTAAGTTAGAAAAAACTATCAAAAATAAACAAAATTGAAAATAATTTATTTGTAAATTTATATCAAATTTTAATAAAATTGCTATAATTGCTACAATGAGACTTGCAAAACTTGAATATCTTAATATTGCTGAAAATAAATTTTTCTCATAATTTTTTTTATTTATAAAAGTTAGTTTGACGAACCACAGTATAATAACTAGTAAATCTATTGATATCAGTAACTGTTCCTCCTGATCCATAGACAAGTCATTATACTAAAAACGTTTATAACCAATCTTTTAATTTTTATCCTCCTTTTTTATTCTATAATTTAAAATTATAATAAAGTTCCCATGTTTCCCCCTCTTTCTAACATTTACAGTATACAAAAGAATATTAAAAAATATAAGACTCATTTATTTGCTATATTTATGGTATGATATGAAAGTAAGCACTAAACATAACTCAGTTTTTACTTTAAAAAAATTTCACCATTTACATGAGATAATTCATGTAAGGAAAAGAGTATAAAAAAAGCGCTGATATAGAGCGCTTCACTCACGATATGGTGCAGGAGAAGAGATTTGAACTCTCACGCGATTGCTCGCACTGCCGCCTGAAGACAGCGTGTCTGCCGTTCCACCACTCCTGCTTAATTGAGTGCTTATATATAATAAACTATTTTAAAACATTTGTCTAGTAGAAAATGAAAAAATTATATCCGTAAAACAGTTTCTTTACAGTATATAACGGCGCGAAAAAACGTAACGAAATTTAGCTATTTCGATTGCGCAATTGTGCATAAATAAAGGCTATATAGCAGATGATATTTGATGAATTCATGAATCACACAGGATGTAGGAAAAGCCTTTGATAAGTGTCGAATGCTCTTACATAAAGCTATGTTATAAGGATGTTTTGGCATCACCGAAAAAGAAAGTAAGTAGAAAAAAAGTCCTTTTGAAAGGACTTGCTCTTTCATAAGATATTTAAGGTAACCCTAAAACATCTTTTTTGCTTTTCATTGGTGCAGCCGATGAGACTTGAACTCACACGAGCATACGCCCACTACCCCCTCAAGATAGCGTGTCTGCCATTCCACCACGGCTGCTCATTTATGCTTTATAATAATACTATATTTTTTTTGATTTATCCATAGTTTTTTTAATTTTCTTATGATGCATTCCATCTTATAAAAAAACTATTCATAATGAAAAGAAGATAAAACGGTTTTACGCATTGCTTGTTGCAGTGCAAAGCTTGCGACGATAACGAACAAGATATGTGAAAAGCCTTACATCATAAAATTCGTCTAGAAATCACATGATGCACACACTCATCACATATTTATAGTAGATAATAGAATCCGAATAAAAGAAAGGTTGAATGTTAATGTCAAAAAATAAGATTAAAATCTCGAAAGCTAGTATCGTTTTTTATGTAGCATCTGTTGTATTTCTGGGAATTGCCGCATTTTATTTCTATATTACGTATGAATCGGTTGTTACCTACAGTCAAAGTGCCAGCTTAGAAATCAAAGATATGCTAAATGCTTATTTCAGCAATTGTGCCCCTTTCTTCGCATATGCTTTTGGTTGCTATGGTATCGGTTTTATTATCTCAAAAATTGGAAATCTAAATCAAATACTTGCATTATGCTTGGATGATGCTATCGCAGAAACACAGGATCAGGATGTTGTTCCTACACAAACTGAAGAAACTATGCAGGATGTTGAATGTGATGCAAATCGCGAAATTGCTACCGAAGAAGCCTAATTTCTAACGGTGCGTACTCTTCATAAAATCTTCATATAAAATTAATATTATAATCAAGAAAAAGGAGTATCCTAACAGTATGAATGGAGGGATACCGGATGAAAGAAGTTATCGAAACGTTTTTGCAAGGAAAATTAACAGCATTCTTTTGTATATTGCTGGCACTGCCATTTCTTATTATGATGGTATCCTTATCACGACGCTTTCAGCCCATGCTGATTGAAAAGGATTCCTACAAAAACGAATAGTAAAAAACCTGTATGATCGTGGTATGGCAGAATGACATCTGTGCATATTTATGAAATACAGGTTTTTTCATGTCTTAATTATTTTTCCATCTGTGCAATTACCAACTCGGCAATTTGCACAGCATTCGTTGCCGCTCCTTTTCTTACTTGATCGCCGCAGCACCAAAAACTTAATGCGTTGGTATGGTTGCTCATATCTTCACGGATACGGCCGACGTATACCAAATCCTGATCGGTGGTATCTAATGGCATAGGATATTTTTGATGTTTGGGATCATCAACTAATTTTACACCTGGAGCAGTTTGTAACAAGGCTCTGGCTTTTTCAACGCTGATTTTTTTATCGAATTCAACCATGATTGATTCGGAATGAGAACGATATACCGGAACCCGAACACATGTACAGTTCACACAAAGATCAGGATTGTTCATGATCTTTCTTCCTTCATTTTGCATTTTCATTTCTTCACTGGAATATCCCGCTTCATTAAAGCCACCTATCTGAGGAATCAGATTATAGGCAATCTGATATTGGAAAGTAGAAACTTCTACTTCTTTCTCATGGGCGATTGCGCCAACTTGCTGATTCAGTTCTCGAATACCGTTTACGCCGGCTCCGGAAACCGCCTGATACGTTGATACGACCATGCGTTTTGCCTTTGCGTAGCGATGCAGTGGTGCTAAAGCTACCAAAGCAATGATCGTTGCGCAGTTTGGATTGGCGATGATGCCGTTATGTGAAGCAACGGCTTCTGGATTTACTTCTGGTATCACCAATGGTACATTGGGGTCTAAACGATAGGCCGAGCTGTTATCCACAACAACGGCGCCAGCTTCTACAGCTTTCGGTAAAAAGCGCTTAGCAATATCATTCTCCGCAGCACCTAACACGATATCCATCCCTTGAAAGCTTGACTCGGTTGTTTCCTCAATGCGATACTCTTTCCCATTGATTTCCATTTTTTTACCGGCACTGCGCTTGCTGGCTAATAAATGTAATTCATTGATGGGAAAGTTTCGTTCCATTAAGATTTTGATCATTTCCTGACCAACGGCACCTGTAGCACCTAAAATAGCCACATTATATGTTCTCATATACAATCCTTCCTTTCTTTCTATCCTATTCAATAACAAAGGAATTGTAGATAGCCGAAATGGTTTTCTCAAAGTCCTTATCTTCTACACCAACGACAATGTTGATTTCATCACTGCCCTGCGCAATCATACGAATGTTGATATTATGCTTACCTAATACGGCAAACAAACGTCCGGAAATACCGGGACGATACATCATCTGACGACCAACAGTCGCGATCAAGGCGATGTGGTCAATGACTTTCACATTATCCGGATTGCAGGCTCTTTTGATATCGCCTACAATATCGTAGATGACATCCTTGACATCATCGCTATTAACAACGATACTAAAGGAATCAATGCCACTTGGAATATGTTCAATGGAAATGCGGTAATTTTCAAATACTTCTAATGCACGTCGAATGATGCCGACTTCATCGGACATATGATTTTTATAAATAGCCACCACCGTGAAGTTTTTCTTGCCGGCGATACCGGTGATGATCTGATCAGAATCTTTTTCTTTGATTTCCTCGACGATGATCGTTCCGCCTTCTTCCGGATGATTTGTATTTAAGATATTGATAGGTATATTTTTTTCTTTGACTGGAAAGATGGCTTCTTCATGTAGGACACTGGCACCCATGTAAGACAATTCACGCAATTCGCTATAAGTAATCGTATGAATACGTTTTGGGTGTGTCACGATGCGTGGGTCAGCCATCAAAATGCCGGATACATCTGTCCAATTTTCATACATATCGGCATTTAATAGGCGTGCTAATATAGATCCTGTAATATCACTTCCTCCACGTGCCATTGTTTTTACTGTACCATCTGGCAAAGCACCATAAAACCCTGGAATGACAAAGCAGTCATGGGATTTTAGAAAATTATCCAAACGATAGTTTGTGGCATCAAAATCAATCTTGCCATCATAGCGGAAGGTGATGATATCTTTGGCATCAACAAAAGGGAAACCTAAATATTCCGCCATTAATTTTGCGGTCAGATATTCACCACGGCTTACCAGATAATCCGTAGACATCGATTTGCTTAGCTCACTTTGTAACTTAGCCAAATCCTCTTCGATAGGGTAATGTAGTCCTAAATCGGTTTTAATAGAAATAAAGCGTTCTTTAATCAAATCGAATAAGGATAGATAATCTACACTATATTTCAGATGAGCTTCTATCAGATATAATAAATCTGTTACTTTGTTGTCTTTTTTATGCTCTTTGCCACTTGCGCTGACGACAACAAAACGTCTCGCTTCATCACTTTCAATAATATGCTTAACCTTTGCAAACTGTGCGGCATTAGCGACAGATGACCCTCCAAATTTAGCAATCTTTAACATTATAATTCCTCCCTATGATCATGGATGCTTGCCATAAAGGCTGTAGCATCGTGTTTTAAGATTTCTTTCATCAGTTCATGCATATGGGCAACCTCGACATTTTTTACATGTAGATATTTATCAAAGGTACTGCTGTCATAAGATAAATGATGTAACATCGGACGTAAGGATTTATCACAGCGTACAATATAATCACGGTTACACAATGTCGTATCATACTGCATTTCTTTTTGGAAATGCAAGACGCGATGGGCTTTGCCTTCCAGGATATCAAGGATATCTTGTACTACAGCATTGGCCGTTGCCAGTTTTCCGGCCCCTTGTCCAAAAAACTTTAAATCACCAATCGTATCACCATGCAAGGTAATCAGATTGTAATTATCCATCGTATTTGCTTCCAACTGATTTTCTCTAAATAAAATAGGCTCTACGACACAGCTGTAGGTGTTTCCTTGGCGTTTGGTTTTGGCTATCAGACGAACGGCCATACCTAAGGATTTAAAATACTGCACATCTTCTTTGGTGATGTTGCGGATCCCAAATACCGGAAAGTTATCAGGGACATGATAATCATAGGCAATGGATGCAGAAATACGCAGTTTATTGCAAATATCAAAGCCATCGATATCCGCGCTGGGATCAGCTTCGGCATATCCTAAATGTTGTGCTTCCTTTAATACTTCATCAAAGGTTGCCTGATAACGCTGCATATGATCTAGAATGAAGTTGCTGGTTCCATTAAAAATACCGTGAATGCGATTGACCTGATCAATACGTAAAGCTTTTTCCAGACCTTGAATCCATGGAATACCACCTCCGGTGCTGGCTTCATAATAGAAGTTTACATCATTCTCACTGGCACATTCATGAAATTCTTTTACATAGGCTGCGACAACCGCTTTGTTTGCCGTGACAACATGTTTTCCGGCCTGTAATGCCTGTAGGATATAAGTATGGGCAGGCTCTAAACCTCCCATGGTTTCTACGACAACATCCAAAGCAGGATCGTTGAGTATGGTTTCAATATCATCACACATATAAGGAAGCGTTTTAGGTTTTCCTTTTCGTATCAAAATATGTGTTACATGCAAAGCTTTCGTTTCTGGTGTTGTGGCATGCTCAATAATTTCATAAACACCACTGCCGATCGTTCCAAAACCAAGTATTGCTATATTCATGGAAATCCTCCTTTTTAAAATTTTTTGTCTTTTTAATAAAAACACTTGTTTTTATATTGCGAACATTGTATCATAGTAAAATAAGAATTGCAAGATGAAAAAAGGAGAATTAAAGATATGGAAAAAAGGATGCAGAAAATATATACAAGTACTCGTAATAAAGATATAAAGCGGACACCGAAAGAAGCTATCTTAGCTGGTATGGCGGATGATGGCGGTCTATATGTATACGATGGATTGGATGAAGTAAAGCTGCCTATCCGCGATATGATGGAAATGTCTTATGCGCAAATGGCAGAAACTATTCTGTCTGCATTACTTCCGGATTTCACGGGAGAGGAAGTGAAAAAATGTGTACAGGATGCCTATGCCAATCGTTTTGATAACGATGATATTACCCCTCTTCATATTGCCAAAGATGTACCTGTTTTGGAATTGTTCCATGGACCTACCTGTGCTTTTAAAGATGTGGGATTGCGTATGTTGCCACAATTAATGTCAACTGCTATTCAAAGCTGTAAAGGCAAAGATGTGATGATTTTAACAGCAACCAGTGGTGATACGGGAAAAGCTGCTTTGGAAGGCTTTAAAGATGTTGAGCATATTGGTATCACAGTGTTCTATCCGGATCATGGTGTCAGCAATATGCAGAAATTACAAATGGTGACAACAAGTGGACAAAATACAAAAGTTTGTGCTATTCAGGGAAACTTTGATGATGCGCAATCGAATGTAAAAAAGATTTTCCAAGATCAAGAGATGAAAGAGCGTCTGAATGAGATGAATACGACATTATCTAGCGCAAACTCAATTAATATCGGCCGTTTGATACCGCAGATTGTTTATTATGTATTTGCTTATAAGGAAATGGTACGCAAAGGTAAGATTCGTTTCGGCGAAGAGATTAATTTCTGTGTACCAACCGGTAATTATGGCAATGTTTTAGCCGGCTATTATGCAAAATGTATGGGACTTCCCGTAAAACGTTTCCTGGTTGCCAGCAATGCCAACCATGTGCTGTATGATTTTTTAACCACGGGTATTTATGATCGTAACCGTTCTTTCTTTAAAACCATATCACCAAGTATGGATATTTTAATTTCCAGTAACCTGGAACGTTTGTTGTATTATAAGAGCGGAAAAGATGCAGACTATATTCATGAACTGATGAAGTCTTTGGAAGAAAAAGGTTCTTATCAGGTACGCAGTGATATATTTAAAGATATTCAAAAAGATTTTTATGGTGGCTTTTGTGATGATGAAACATGTGCTGCGATCATGAAAGAGTTTTATGAGGAAAAGGGATATGTATTAGATCCTCATACAGCCGTTGGTTATAAGGTGATGAAGGACTATCAAAAAAATGATGCGACACCTTGTGTCTTATTGGCAACGGCCAGTCCGTATAAATTTGCTCCGGCAGTGGAAAACGCTATTTTCCAACAGAGCAATGAGGATGAATTTGCTTGTATGGAAGAATTACAGCGAAAAAGCGGTGCCCGTATTCCGGATTCTTTATTGTTGCTGCAAGGGGCAAAAATTCGTCATGAGGATGTAATTGATAAAGAGGATATGCGTGATTACGTAGAAAAAACAGTAAAGGAGATGTTCCATGATTAAGGTAATTGTGCCGGCAACCAGTGCTAACTTAGGTGTAGGATATGATTGTTTGGGTTTGGCATTAGATGAATATGCAACTGTTTATTTTGAAGAAATCGCTACAGGATTAGAAATCATAGGCTGTGAAGAAGCTTATTGTAATGAAGATAACTTAATTTACCAAGCCTTTTTAAAGGGGATGCAGTATTTACAGAAAAATTGTACAGGATTGCGCATTACCATGGATACCAACATTCCTTATACAAGAGGATTAGGCAGCAGTGCCACCTGCATCGTTGCCGGATTGGCTGGGGCAAATGCACTAGTAGGAAGTCCTCTTAATAAATATGAGTTATTTGATTTGGCAACACAGATGGAAGGGCACCCGGATAATATTGCACCTGCTATCTTTGGAGGTCTTTGTGTCAGCTTTATGGAAGAAGGAAAGCCGAATATGATTCGCTATGGCATCAAGAAAGATCTGTTGTTTGTCACATTGATTCCTGATTATGAAGTCAATACCAAGGCAGCACGAGAAGTCTTACCAAATCAGATGAGCTATGCGGATGCTACATATCAGATGGGGCGTTGTGCGGCTTTAGCAAAGGCGATGGAAATCGGTAACCCGCTGATCTTGCGGAAAGCATGTACAGATAAGATGCAGGAACCATATCGCAAGCATCTGATTCCACAATATGAGGATGTAAAAAAACTATGCCAACAACAAGATATGATTACAATGTTCATCAGTGGCAGTGGATCTACGATGATTGCGTTGACACAGGAAGAAACAGATGCGAAGAAACTCATAGAACAAATACAGATGCTATATCCTACATGGGATTGTCGTTTGTTGCATGCGACCTATGATGGCGTACAATGTGAGGTGATATAATGGAAAAATATTATATAGTAGATAGTGCGATTTTACCGGATGTGCTAGATAAAGTTATAGAGGCCCGCAGCCTTTTACAAAACGGGGAAGTCAAGCAGGTCAGTGAAGCTGTGAAACGTGTCGGTATCAGTAGAGGCACCTATTATAAATACAAGGATTATGTATTCCTTCCGGATAAAGGAATGAGTGCTCGTAAGGCAGTCATCTCTTTGATGTTGCATCATGATAAAGGTATTCTTTCCGAGGTGCTGAATGTGATGTCAAAAACCAATGCTAATATCTTGACCATTAACCAAAACATTCCGATTCATGGCTGGGCAAGTGTGGTTATTTCCTTTGATATCAGTGAAATGAATTCTGGTATTGATGATTTAATGCAGTTGTTAAATGAATGCCGCGGTGTTTCTAATCTGCACTTACTGGCTGTGGAATAAAGTATTCGCTATCGTATGAAGATAGAACGATGTTGATGGGTTAGAATTATGTTTATAATCTTTATAGGATCTCTTTGCTATCCTTCCTATGGTGATTGCATGGTGTGATAGAAGAGATCTTTTTTTATTCGTATGGAGGATACCTTTTGGTAAGAAAACTTATTTTTAAAAAGATCAAAATGCTTTTTCTTTAAAGAAGTCTTTATATTCATAATATGGATTTTGCACAAAGGTTAACCTTTGATATAAACGAGAAATAAAAATATTTACTATCAATGAAAAGAACTTATCGTTATATAACATGTAGCAGTAAATGTTATATCATTCTTACTGAAGTGAGGAATTACAAGTTTGCTTTTTCATTAAAATATGGTACGATATAATATAGCTAAAATTAAAAAAAGAGGGTTGTTTATGAACGTGGTACTTAATAAATTAAATACAATTGCCTCCTATGCAGCAGCAATTTCATTGGTCATCATTTTACTGGTAACCAGTGTCAGTATCAATTGTTTTGATTCTGATTTCTATAAGAGTGAATATAAAACATTGCAAACAGCACAGGATTTAGGCATGACGCAAAAGGACTTGAATCTTGCGACAAATACATTATTAGATTATTTGCAGGATAAGCGTGATAATATCAATGTCGAAATTACCGTGCAGGGTAGTAAGGTAGAGGCCTTTAACAGCAAAGAGGCTGCACATATGGTGGATGTTAGAAGTCTGTATCATTTTGCCCAAATCTTGCGAAACATGGCTTTTGTGATTTTGGTGGTAAGCTGCATTTATCTGCTTGTGCGATTAAAGAAAGGTGCATGGACAGTGTTAAGTATTAATTATATGAAAGCAGCGATTCTATTTGCAATCTTTTTTATCATGCTGGCAGGTTGGGCATATGTTGACTTTGATGCTTTCTGGACAGCATTTCATCATGTGGCATTCCGTAATGATTTATGGCTATTAAATCCTAGTACAGATCTGATGATCAATTTATTTCCGGCAGCCTTCTTCAGTAAGTTGGTATTCCGTATCGTCATGATGTTTGCAATAGGCTTTATAGGCTGTTTTGTGGGGGCTTATATCTATTTGCGTTATCAGTTGAAACATTATCAAGCGGAAACACAGGAGCTTTCTCATGATGCGTAAACAACTGATTTTGGCAAGTGCTTCTCCCAGACGTAAGGAACTCATGCAAGATAGCGGTCTGCCATTTCAAATCATTCCTTCAAAGAAGGAAGAAATTGTACCTCTTCATCTTCCTGCTGCACAGGCAATCGAGCAATTGGCATTACAAAAAGCCAGTGATATCTTTACGCAACATCCAGATGCAGTTGTCATTGGCTGTGATACGATGGTCATATGGGAAGAGGAAAGATTAGGGAAACCAAAGGATCAAGCAGATGCTTTACGGATGTTAAAAATGCTTAGTAATCAGACACATGAAGTTATAACAGGCGTAGCCTTGTTAAGTAAAACGCATACGATTCTTTTCCATGAAACAACGAAGGTAACATTTTATGATCTAGAGGAGGAGTTGCTTACTGCTTATGTTGCAAGCGATGAACCTTATGATAAAGCAGGAGCTTATGGCATTCAGGGAATGGGAAAGCTGTTGGTAAAAAGCATTGAAGGTGATTATTTTAATGTGGTAGGTTTACCGATTTCCAGAGTATATCGTGAACTTCTACCATTGCTTCATGAGTAGGATGTAAAATAAGCAATAGGAATATCTTATACATAGCATAGATGATTTGAGAAATGTAAAGAAACAATCTTGTAATTTTAGAAAATGAAAAAAATGTGCTTTACCTGTTGAAAATTCTGACGATGCCTATTATAATATAATAGCTTTGAGATAAAGCACATAGTTGCCGACATAGTATAGTGGTAATACAGAGCAATGGTAATGCTCAGCGCGCAGTTCAATTCTGCGTGTCGGCACCAGGTAACAATGCAAACTGTAACATATCTGATTTCTTGGAATGTTACAGTTTTTTTATGTAGAATGAGTAAATGATCAGAACCTAATGAGGCATAGGTAAGAATAAGAAAAAAAACGTCTTGCGACGTTGTTTATTTCAATGGCGGAGTAGGAGAGATTTGAACTCTCGCGCCAGTTTCCCGACCTATACCCTTAGCAGGGGCACCTCTTCAGCCTCTTGAGTACTACTCCAGT
>NZ_CEVYEL010000023.1:0-40299 GCF_982403165.1 Longicatena sp. | reverse complement strand
AGGAGGTGTACAGAATGAAAAAATACGAAATCATGTACATTGTGAACGCATCTTTAGAAGACGCAGCACGCACGAAAGTGATGGATGGATTACATAAGATCATCACTGACCACAACGGAACTATCGATCAGGTAGACGAGTGGGGCGTAAAAGAGTTCGCATATGAAATCAAACACATGAACAAAGGTTACTATGTTGTTATCAATGTGACTGCTAACAATGAAGGCATTCATGAATTTGATCGTTTAGCACGTATCAACCACAACATCGTACGTTATATGATCGTTAAAACACAGGACGAAGAATAAGAAACAGGAAGGATGATGGACAATGATCAACCGTGTAGTATTAGTAGGACGCATGACAAAGGATCCGGTTTTACGTAAGACTGGAACAGGAGCCAGCGTAACATCCTTTACTGTAGCATGTGATCGCAGAATTAAGACCGAAGGACAGCCGACAGCGGATTTTATCAACTGTGTGTGCTGGAATAAAGTTGCTGATAATACGGCACAATTCACGCATAAAGGAAGCTTAGTTGGAGTGGAAGGAAGAATTCAGACACGCAGCTATGACGACCAGAGTGGAAGACGTGTCTATGTGACCGAAGTTGTCGCAGACTCTGTTCAATTTTTGGAGCCTAAGGGAACCAACAGTGCTGCAGCCGTTAATGCTTACACACCTGATTATGATGCAGGAAATCAAGGCTATCAGAGCGATAATGCATCACCGTCCTACTCCAGTGACTTTGCATCCAGCGATACATTGGATATCGCCAGTGATGATTTACCATTCTAATTGGTAGAAAGGAGATAAACTATGGCTTTCAAGAAACAGCGTATGGGACGCAAGAAAGTTTGCTATTTCACAAAAAACAAAATCGAATACATCGACTATAAAGATGTTGAATTATTAAAAAGATTTATTTCCGCAAACGGAAAGATCATCCCTAGACGTGTAACCGGAACACGCGCAAAATATCAGCGTATGCTGGCTACTGCTATCAAACGTGCACGTCAGATGGCTTTACTGCCTTACGTAAGCGAATAATATTCGTGTTAATGAAACCTCCAGCTGTTTTGGCAGATGGGGGTTTTTCTCTTAAGAAAGGAGGAGCACTTATGAACAACCAAACAAAAAAGATGACCGAAGGTGCGATGATGGTTGCGATTGTCGGTATGCTATTATTTATCAACCGTCAATTAGCCGGTATGCTAGAAATGGTCATGTATTGGGTCTTAACCTTTCCGATTTTAATGTATACCGCACGCTATGGAGTAAAAAGTGCATGCGTTCCTGCCATCAGTATGGTTCTGTTAAGCTTTATGATTGCCGCTCCGACAACGATCTTTTATCTGTTTAGCTGTGATGTAGTAGGCATCGTTTATGGTGCCGGGATAAGAAAGAAATGGAAGAATGGAACACTGTTACTATGGACAGGGATATTCACGTTTGTTTCTTATCTGATTACTACCGTATTATTTGCGGCAATGTTTGGCTATGATCCGGCGGAAGATGTGGAAATGGTGAAGATGCTGTTAGACTTCATGCATATTGATATTGGGATACCACTTGCCAAAATCGTGACGTATGTTGTGATTGGCAGTGCGATCTTAATGACGGTTTTACAGACAATGTGCATTCATATGATTGCCAATGTCGTATTAAAACGCATGCATATCGAAACAAGAGCAATGAAGAGCATTTTTGAAATTAAGGTTCCCAAAAGTGTCGGATATACAATAATAATGATATGGGTTCTATTTTTAGTGCGAAATGTGCTAAAATTAAACCAAGATGTCTATGGGCTATTACTAGGTGTCTATGGAGCAGCGAGAATCTTTGCAATCGGTTATGGTGTTATGACCTTGCTTTGTATCCTATTGTTGTTTCGTAAACGCATCTTCTTATTATTTGTCATCATAGGCATGTTTCTGCCATATGTACAAGGTGCAATTGCTATCATCGGTGTTTTGGATATGATTGTCGATCTGCGTGGCATATGGTTAGAAGTACTGAAACGAGGTGTGGTACATGGAACGTCTGGAGAACATTAAGGTACAGATTGGAATCGTCATATTGGCACAGTTTGTTGCCTTATTTGCCTTATTTATGGCGGATATTGAAGGCGTTAAAATTTTACCGATGCTGATTTTGGTGATTATCAACTCTTTGGTTGTCATCTGGGTCGTCTATTGGTTTGAAAGTGATCGGGAACAGCGAGATATCGATATATCCAGAATTCTTGGACATGATGCAAAGGATGCCCTTTTAATAGGAGAAATGGGTATTATCACATATGATGAGCAATACTGCGCTACCTGGATGAGTGAATTGTTGCAAGAGCGCGGTGTGAATATCGTTGGAAAGAAGCTTACCAGCTGGATTGGCGATATCACAGAACTTTTTCAAGGAGAAGTTGACAGTATTACCGCACATGATGGTGAATATGTTTATGAAATAACTCGTAAAGAAAACGGGCAAGTATTATTTGTGAAAGATATTACCGAGTTTGCAAGGATATCCGAAAAATTTCAGGAAGATGGTATTGTCGCAGGACTGCTGCAACTGGATAATTACATGGAAATTCAACAATATGAGGATGAAACCAAGATGGCTCAGATCAATACTTGTCTGCGTCAGCCATTGGTTGAGTGGGCAGATAAATATGGCATGCTGATTCGTCGTTTGCGCAGTGATCGTTTCTTGGTTGTCTTAAATGAAAAAATATATCAGCAAGTCGTTGAAGATAAGTTTGCAATCTTAAATACAGTTCGTAAAAATGCTGAGGATATCGATGTTTCTATCACCTTGAGTATGGCCTTTGCACGTGGCACGGATGACTTTGCCCAACTGGATACGATGATCAGTGATTTGCTGGAATTGGCGCAGAGTCGCGGTGGTGATCAGGCCGCTGTGAAAAAATATGGAGAAAGTGTAAAATATTATGGCGGAAACAGTGAAGCTAGGGAAAAACGTTCAAAAGTTCGTGTCCGCGTGATGTCACAGGCTATTCGTGAGGCGATCATGGAGGCAAAACGGGTATTCGTGATTGGGCATCGGGATATGGATTTTGATTGTATGGGGGCTGCTTTGTGCATGTCACGTTTAGCAACTGCTTATAATAAAGAAAGTTATATTGTTTCGCAATCGTCAGGAATAGAACCGCAATTAGCACAAGCTTTAACGGAATATGAAGATATCTTCAATGGGCGCCATCGCTTTCTACAAGATGAGGAAGCTGCCAGAATGATCGAAGATGAAGACTTGCTAATTGTTGTCGATCATAATAATCCTAAACAAACCGGTGCACCGTTGACATTGGAAGCTGCCAATCGCATCATTGTGATTGACCATCATCGAAGAAGTGAAGATTTTATCGGAAATCCATTATTAGTATATGTAGAAACAAGCGCCAGCTCCACTTGTGAATTAGCAGCCGAATTCCTGCCATATCAGACCAATCGCGTAAATCTGAGTGAGGAAGAAGCTACGTTGATGTATGTCGGTATTTTAGTCGATACGAATCGTTTCCGTAATCGTACCGGAAGCCGTACCTTTGAATCTGTAGCATATCTGAAAAAACTTGGCATTGATCCGATAGCAGCAGAAAATATGTTGAAAGAAGACTTCCGCGATTTTGCGGCGAAGACGGAAATAATGAATTATTCACAGACCTATGCGGATAATATCATCATTGCCGCAGTGGAAAAAGATGCCCAAGTCAACCGTACGTTGATGTCGCAAGCAGCTGACAGTATGCTGGAAATCAAAGGTGTCGAGGCAAGTTTTGTTATTGCGCGTATTAATGAGAACGAATGTGGCATTTCCGCGCGCAGTAAGGGTGTTGTGAATGTCCAGGTGATCATGGAAAAGATGCATGGAGGCGGACATTTTAATGCCGCAGCTTTACAACGCAAGGATACGAGTGTAAAAGCGTTGAAAGAAGAATTGAAAAAGAAGATTGATGAATATATAGAAGAAAACAAGGAGGAAACAAAGGATGAAAGTAATACTGCTAAGTGATGTGAAAAAAGTAGGTAAAAAAGGTGAAATCGTGGAAGTTAGTGACGGTTATGGCCGTAACTTCCTATTAAATAAAAAGCTGGCTGTGCTTGCTACCAAAAAAAGTATGGAAATCTTAGATGAACAAAATCTGCAGCATGATTTAGAAGAAAAACAAAAAGAAGCAGATGCCCAAGCATTAAAACAAAAACTTACGAAAATTACCTTGGAATTTCATGTAAAAACAGGAGAAGGCGGAAGAGTATTTGGCAGTGTGTCAACCAAACAAATCGTAGAACAGTTACAGCGTGTACATGCTATCAAAATTGAAAAGCGTAAGTTTATCGATACCGATGCCATTACTTCTTTAGGTTATACCGATGTGAAAGTCGATTTATATAAGAATAAAGTTATCGGTGTAATACGTGTTCATGTGAACGGTTAGGAGGCAGTATGAGCAGAGAATTACCGCATAGTAATGAAGCGGAACAAGCCATCCTTGGCGGGATGATGGTATATCCCAGCGTTAGCGGCGTTGTATATGATCAGGGCTTAGAGCCTTCGGATTTCTATCTCGATATTCATCAGCGGATCTTCTCTGCCATGATGGATATTACCAATAGTGGAAAACCGGTCGATGTAACGACACTGATTGCCCGTTTGCAGGATATAGAACAATTGCACTTGGTTGGCGGTGCTGACTATATCATCAAATTGAGTGATACCGCAATATCTGCGGCCAACAGTATGTATTATATTGAAATTATTAAAAGCCGTGCACATTTGCGCCGTTTAATAGAAACAGCACAGGAAATTGCCGAGGAAGGTTTTGACACGGCAAGTTCTTTAGACGATATTATGGATAAAGCTGAGCGTGATATTTTAAATGTAACAAGAGATCGCAAAGCAACGGATTTTAAAAGCAGTCGTGTTGTCATTTCCGATGTTATGCAGGAGCTGATCAAACTGCGCAACAGTGATTCTCATATTACCGGCATCAAGACCGGTTATACGGATCTTGATCGTATTACGAATGGTTTTCAAAGAGGCGATTTGATCATTTTGGCGGCTCGTCCAGCCATGGGAAAGACCGCTTTTGCGCTGAATCTGGCATTAAATGCATCTTTTTATAACACGGGAGCGATTGCCATCTTTTCCTTGGAAATGCCTGCTGAACAGCTGATGAAACGTATCCTGAGTGCGAAAAGTGCTGTGGAATCCAGTAAATTAAGAAGCGGTAATCTGATGGATGAAGAATTTAATAAACTAAATGAAGCTGCTAATGAATTAATGGCAAGCAAGCTGTTTGTCGATGATAGTTCAAATATCAAGGTCGGAGAAATCTTTTCCAAATGCCGTAAGCTGAAAAGTGAGCATGGCTTAGACTTAGTCGTGATTGACTACTTGCAGTTAATCAGTGGCAGTGGCCGTAGCGGTGGAGATAACCGACAGCAAGAAATTTCTGAAATCAGTCGATCCTTAAAACAACTTGCTCGTGAAATGCAATGTCCGGTCATTGCCTTATCACAGTTATCACGTTCGGTTGAAACACGTCCGGATAAGCATCCTATGTTATCCGATTTACGTGAGTCAGGAGCAATCGAGCAGGATGCCGATATTGTCATTTTCCTGTATCGTGATGAATACTATAACAAAGATAAAGAAGAAGAGAACACGAATGCAACCGATAAGACCGATGTTGATATATCAAAGCATCGTAACGGTGCTACCGGGCGTGTGGAACTGGCCTTTCAGAAATCCATATCGGCTTTCTTTAACATTGCCAGAGACAGCTATTAGAAGGGAAACGGTAAAACATTTATGAAGTTTGCGCTTTTGGCAAGCGGTTCTAAAGGGAACTGCTGCCTGATTAAACATAACGATACAAAACTGGTGATTGATTGTGGGAGTACCCGCAAATATCTGAAAGCCTGTTTTGAGCGTCTGCAATATGATCATTTATCATCCGATGCGATTCTGATTACCCATACGCATACCGATCATGTATCACAAATGAAGATGTTTCAATCCATTGATACCTATGCGACACAAGACATCGCAACCGATCATCTGCATGCCATACGTCCTTTTGAAAGCTTTGATATTAAGGATTTTCATATCACCGTTTTACCCATGAGCCATGATTGTGAGGGCACTGTCGGCTACGTCATTGAATGTGAAAACGAAAAAATGGTTTATGTGACAGATACCGGGTATATTAAAAAGGAAGTTAAGGATTATATTCGTGATGCTGATTATTATGTCTTTGAAAGTAATCATGATATAGAAATGCTGATGCAGACGTCACGTCCGGTTTATGTCAAACAGCGTATCATTAATGATTATGGACATTTGTGTAATGAAGACAGTGCGAACATATTAAGCGAGGTCATTTCAGAAGAAACGACAAAAGAAATCGTACTTGCCCATATCTCACAAGAAGGAAATACGCGTGATATGGCATTACGGACATTACAACAGACCTTCGATAAAAAACAAATACATCGTGAGCATATGCGCTTATATCCTGCAGATCAGTTTTCCATTTATGTAAGTGGAAATGGAGGTAAAAAGGAATGAAACGTTTTGTTGCCTTTATTCTGGTAGCCCTGCTTGGCTGGAATGTCTTACTCACCATTCAGGTGTTTCAGCTGAAACAGGAAACGGTGCCGCAAACAGATGCAACGACTGCTACAAACAACATCAAACAGGCCAGTGTGAATGTCACAAGCGATGTGACAAAACTGGTTGAACAAAGTGAGAATAAGGTAGTAACCATTACAGCCTCATCACGTGGGCAAACGATTGGAACCGGCAGTGGGGCAATTTATAAAGTTGAAGATAAAACCGTTTATATTATCACCAACAATCATGTGGTAGAAAACGGGGATGTGATGACGGTCACCTTTGCGAATGGCAAATCCGTGGAAAGTGAAATCGTTGGTATGGATAAGCTGACGGATCTGGCCTTATTGAAACTAAAGGTCGATTTTCAGGCAGAATCCTTTATCATGGGCGATTCTTCTTTAGTGAAAAAGGGCGAATATGTCATTGCCATGGGAAGTCCATTAGGCATTGAATATCAGGGAAGTGTATCTGGTGGCTTGATAAGCGGTGTCGATCGTCGTATGGAAATGGATATTGATAATAATGGAGTCGCGGATTGGGATGTGAATGTCCTACAGACAGATGCCGCTATTAACCCCGGCAACAGCGGTGGTCCATTGATCAATATGGCCGGTGAATTAATTGGCATTAATTCGATGAAAATTTCAGACGAATCTGTGGAAGGCTTCGGCTTTGCACTCCCGATTAATGAGGTTCTTCCGATTATTTCACAGTTGGAAAGAAACGGCAAAGTAGTACGTCCGATTTTAGGCATCAGTGTAGCGCCATTGGAACAACTTTCGCCATTTGAAAGAGCATATTTGGGCATCTCCATTCAACAAGATGAAGGCTTATTCATCGTGAATGTATCACGTAACTCACCGGCATCCAGAGCCGGCATTCAAGTTGGGGATGTATTGTTAGCATTTGATGGGAAAAAGGTAAACGATGTTAAGCAGTTCCGTCAATATCTTTACAGTAAAAAAGTCGGTGATAAGGTAACACTTGTCTATGAACACAATGGTAAAGAGAAAACAAAGGAAGTTACATTAAAATAAATTATAAAAGCAATCTTACGAAGAACAGTAAAATCAAATGTTCATGCGTAGATTGCTTTTTTGTGTATAGCAAACAAAGTGTCCTTGCAATGGTGCTTATTCCCAAGTGGCATGTTCTACATCAAGGACTGGATACGTAACTTGTTGATGGGTACTTTGATCCTCAGTTTTTTTAATTACAACGGGAACTTTTCCTTTCTTGATGGTCGGTTCGGTATGAAACTTACCGCCTTTTCCATAATCATACTGCACGATGTCAATTTGTTGCTGATGGGCATCTGCTATGGTAATCCGCCTTGTCGCAATAGTTATTTTACAATTGTTGTTATCGTTGTATATACGAAAACTATATGCATCTGCATCGATTCCGTTTTTCTCTAATTCGACACGAATCTTGGAGCCAAAATTAGGCCCTTCACTATCAAGAGCACCGGTTTTATTCGGTGTTTGATCGGCTTTATAATAATACGAATACAGGATCTGATAAGCTTCTTTATCTTGATTTAGCAATTGCTTTATAATCTTATTGGCTTTCACAAACGCATTATCATAGCTCTTTAAAAAGGAAAATTCCTGTTTTTCATCATTGTAAGAAAGATACTTATCTTCAATCTTCACAATAAAATCACCGGCATTATCTTGCGCTTTATTTAGATGAATTTCCAGCAATTCGCCTTCTACTTCGGCATCCTTCATGATCTTTTCCATGACTTCATCCGTCGACAGATTTTGTAATTCTTCCTTCGTGTGCAGTCGTAAACCATAGTCTTTACTTACTACCAAGACATGTCTGGCTTCTTGCAACAGGCGGGAATCTTTTGCTTTTTGAACATAGCCGAGTATAGAAGGCGTGGCAATGGCCAGCAAAATTCCCAGAATGACCAACACGACAATAATTTCTATTAAGGTGAATCCTTGCCTCTTCTTTCGCATTAGATTTCCTCCTTTACTTATTTTATGGTATCATATTTTGGAAGACATGTAAGGAAAAGATTAAAAATTTATTTTATTGGAAAGGAAAACACGCATGATAAAAATAATTGCCGTCGGTAAAATCAAAGAGAAATTTGTGAAGGCACAAATTGCTGAATATGAAAAGCGGTTACGGCCCTTTACCAAATTAGAGATTATAGAAGTAAATGATGAAATCGCACCGCAAGCAAATAGTGAAGCACAAAATGCATTGGTGAAGGAAAAAGAGGGAGAACGTCTGTTAGCAAAAATAAAAGATCAGGAATATGTGATTCTGCTTGATCTATGGGGTGAGATGATAAACAGTGAAACCTTGGCTGATAAAATAGAAAAGTTACAGACTTATCAATCCAGTAATATTACCTTTGTGATTGCCGGTTCTTTAGGGCCTGGTAAAAAGGTAATCGACAGAGCGAATTGGCGTTGGAAATTATCAGATTTAACCTTTACGCATCAAATGACACGCGTCTTGGTGCTGGAACAGCTTTACCGTGCTTATATGATCTTACATCATAACCCATATCATAAATAAAGGAGAACTTGAAAATGAACAAACAGTTTAAAACAGATGCACAAGATTTTCTTAACAGTGTTCAGGTTCTGCGCGAAGTGCAGACACCGGAATCGGAAAATCATATGTATGATGAATTAATGCAGGTGAAATTCTTAATGCCAGTAGTAATTCACGGTGAACTTAAAGAAGGTGCAGATGGGAAACAAATATTGGATGAAAAAACGACGTTTACGTTTCCCTCCCTTGCGACAACAAAAGGCGATCAATATTTTATGGCATTTACAAGTGGAGAAGAGATGCAAAAATATCCAAACAAAGATAGGATGCATGCCTTGACGTTCACGTTCGATGATTATGCTAAGATTATCATTCAGAGTGAAGAAATAAAAGGATTTGTCGTAGATCCATACGGGATGAATATCGTCTATCCAAAAGAATTGGTTCTTTCTTTAAAGGAACAAAAGGAAATCAGAGAAAAAGGACATAGTGAGCGCGTGCTTCATGCCCAGGAACATGTGATGATAGGAGAACCTGCGAAAGAGCCCAAGGAATTAAAAGCGGCTTTGAAAGCCTATGCGAAAAAAGATAAAACGATTCAGGCACTATATTTACAATTGATGATATATGAGGAACAACAAAGTTATGTCGTTGCAGTAGACGCAGATGCGACGAACCTTAAGGATGTGTTTGATCAATTAGCAGATGCCGGTAGAAAGCATTTAAAAGGGATGTATTTAGATTTCGTTGATGTTCATAGTGAATTGGGCATTCATGTGGCAGAAAAAACAGAACCTTTTTATAAAAAGATGTTTTATAAGAAATTGGACATCCCTTTCTTAGCTGTTATTGAAGAATGTTTCCATTTGAAAGATGGACGTTGTGTCGTAGGTGTAAAGGTATTGCATGGAAAGCTTTCTGATAATGGCGAAGTTAGTTGTTTGAATGAACAAAGGGAAAGGCTGTTTACTAGTTGTGCACAAGGAATTGAGTATGGCAGAGAAAGAGTGAAAGTCGCAAAAGTGAATGATACCGGACGATATGGCAGTCATTATGGGATTCTTATGAAAGATCATCCAGAGGATTTTAAAAAAGGTTATTTTTTGTCAGGTAAATGAAAATAAGAAAGTTAAGCAGCATTAATGAAAATATTTTCAGAAATTATATTGAAAAATAATGTTGACATATGCAAATAAGAGGTGTATCCTAGAAGAAACCAAAGACAGAGAGATAAAACAAGATAGGTGCTTACAGAGAGTCCCATTAGCTGGAAAGGGATAGCGATGCCGTTTTGTAAATGGACTCTGGAGGGCAAGGGGAAACGCGGAAGCTTAGTATCCAAGACGTATGCCAACGTTATCAGGCTAGAAATGTTATTGCATTTTGAATGAGGTGGGTGTGAAAGTAACAAACACACCAAATCAGGTGGTACCGCAGATGAATGATACAGCATCTGTCCTGAAGTCAGAGGACTTTTAGGACGGATGCTTTTTTTGATAAAGGGAGGTGGTCATTGTGTTAAAAAACGCAGAAGAATGGCGATGGTGTATACATCATAACCATGACGTACAAGAAGAAAAGATAAAACACAATGTGAAAAGGAAGGGAAACTTATATGAAAAAATTATTGAAGATGGCAGCTGCGGCTGTCTTAGGAACAACGATGTTAGCAGGATGTGGCAACAGTAGCAAGGATGAAAAGGTGCCCACTGTATCCGTTGCCCAAATTGTAGAGCATAAATCATTAAATGAAATTCGGGACAGTTTTAAAGAAGAAATGAAAGCATTAGGGTATAAAGATGGAGAAAATATTAAGCTTGAATTTAAAGATGCCGGTAATCAGCAAAATACGCTAAATTCTATATTATCAACCTTTGCCGGTAATAACAGCGATGTAATCGTAGCGATAGCGACGCCAACAGCGGTAACGGCGGCAAATTACAGTGAGGATATTCCTGTTGTCTTCTCTGCTGTCAGTGATCCGATTGGTGCCGGCTTGATCACGGATTTAAAGAAACCGGATAAAAATATCACAGGAACAAGTGATGAAATTCAAGTTGATCAGATTTTAGCATTAGCATTAGAAATCGATCCATCCATGAAAACACTTGGTTTTATTTATAACAGCGGTGAAGCAAATTCGGTATCAAACCTAAAGAAAGCGAAAGCATTCTGTAAGCAACACGATATCAAATTGGTGGAAGGCAGTGGTAAAAATATCAGTGAAATTCAAAGTGCCATTTCGGTATTGACCGATCAATGCGATGCGATTTTTGCGCCCAATGATAATACGGTGGCAAGTTCCATCACCGCATTGGTTGAAACTGCAAATAAGAAAAAAGTGCCGGTATATACAGGCGCGGACTCCATGGTAAGTGATGGAGGCTTTGCGACGGTCGGCATTAATTATACGAACTTGGGAAAAGAAACCGCGAAAATGGTGGATCAAATCTTAAAAGGAAAAGCGGTTGCGGATATCCCGGTAAAAGTATTTAAAGATGATTTAAACACTTATATCAATGAAGATACGTTAAAAGCCTTGGGCATCCAGTTACCGGATACGGTGAAAAACCGTGAGAATCTGGTTATGATGAAGGGCGAATAAGCAATTTAAAGAGAGGATGAAGTGCATGTCATTAGCTGTTTTGCAAGACGCAATTGAATTAGGGATGATTTTCTCCATTATGTCATTGGGTGTCTTTCTGTCGTTTCGGGTATTAAATATACCGGATCTGACCATTGATGGAAGCTTTACGACTGGTTGTGCAATATCGGCAATCATCGCGCAAATGGGGCATCCGTTTCTCGGTGTTTTCATGGCTTTTGTGTTAGGCGCCATGGCAGGTGGAATTACCGGCATCTTACAAACGAAATGTCGCATACAGCCATTGTTAGCAGGCATTTTGACAATGACGGCACTGTATTCCATAAATCTGAAGATCATGGGCGGTCAGCCTAATATTTCGATCTTTGGAAAAACGACGATCTTCACTCCGTTAAAGGGAATCTTTGGCGCAAATACCAAAGCTTTCGTAATTCTTGTGATACTATTATTCCTGATGATCTTACTGTATGCCTTTTTAAAAACACAGCTTGGTATGAGTCTTCGTGCCACGGGAGATAACGAGGCTATGGTGCGGGCAAGCAGCATTAATTCCGATGCGATGAAAATCATGGGAATCACGTTAGCGAACGCGCTTGTGGCTTTTGCGGGAGGTATCTTTGCACAGTATCAAAACTTTGCGGATGTCAGTGGAGGCGTCGGTATGATGGTGGTCGGTCTTGCCAGTATTATTGTCGGTGAGGCCTTCTTCCGTAAAAAGACATTACCGTTTCAATTTGCGGCAGTCATCAGCGGTGCTATTATTTACCGCTTTATCTTAACCTTTGCTCTGCAATTTGGCATTGGCGCAAGTGATTTAAACTTATTCTCGGCAATATTAGTGGCGCTTGCTATTTCATTGCCATATGTAAAAGGAAAGAAAAGGAGAAGAAAACATGCTGGACTTAAATGATGTATGTGTTACGTTTTATCCAAACACCAGTAATGAACGCATCGCTTTGGATCATTTATCTTTCCATATAGATGATGGTGATTTCATCAGTGTGTTAGGGACAAATGGTGCCGGTAAGAGTACCTTATTAAATGCAATCAGTGGTACGTTGGAATGTGATGCAGGAGAAATCATCTTGGATGGTCAGGATATCACTTATGCGCCCGAATATAAAAGAGCCAGAGTGATTGGGCGTTTATTTCAAGATCCGATGAAAGGCACGGCTCCCCATATGACGATTGAAGAGAATCTGGGACTGGCGTATAGCCGAGGAAAACGTACGACGTTAAGTAAGGCTATCAAGAAAGGAGATCGTAAATTCTTTCTTGAACAATTAGCATCTTTAGGCTTGGGCTTGGAAGAGCGTATTACAACAAATGTCGGACTGCTCAGCGGTGGTCAGCGACAGGCCTTGACGCTTTTAATGGCAACCATCGTAACACCGAAATTATTACTGCTTGATGAGCATACAGCGGCTTTAGATCCGAAAACGGCCAAACAAGTGATGGACATCACAGAGCGTATGGTGAAAGAGCATCATATTACGACGCTTATGATTACACACAACATGAAACAGGCATTGGAATATGGCAATAAGACGATTATTTTAAATGAAGGAAAAATCGTAAAGGTCCTGGAAGGCGAAGAACGCCGGCAAACATCAGTAGATGATTTGTTGAATATGTATGATTTCGTTTAATTATACAATCGTATATGGAAGAAAATGGAATAAGAAATTGATAGGCATATGTTGCAACATACGTTAATATAATGAACATGCGGTTAATGAAGAGGACCATTTCGCCAAGGAGTTGGCAAAAAGGCACGGAAATTGGTTCTTGACAAAGCTGCATGTTTTTGCTTGATGACGAATTTTCACGAAAAATGTTGAAAACGCATACATAATCTTCAATTTTCTAACAAAAAGGGTGGAAATTTAAAGCAAAAGCCTTTATACTTAATATATAGTAAATCCTAAAGGGGGGGTTCGACATGAGACAAAATAACATGCTGGCTATGATCTTGGCCGGAGGTCGAGGTACACGACTGTATGCCTTAACCAAAAAGATCGCAAAACCTGCAGTGTACTTTGGAGGGAAATACCGAATTATCGACTTCCCGTTAAGTAACTGTGCCAATTCTAACATCAATGTTGTTGGTGTGCTGACTCAATATGAAAGTGTATTGCTGAACTCATATGCGGCGGCTGGACAGCGTTGGGGTCTGGACGCAAAGGATAGTGGAGTATACGTGCTGCCTCCACGTGAAAAAGACGGAGCTGCTTTTGATGTATATCGCGGTACTGCCGATGCTATTTCACAGAACATTGATTTCATCGATCAGCAAAATCCGGAATATGTTCTGATTCTTTCCGGTGACCATATTTATAAGATGGATTATTCTAAAATGCTGGCTCACCATAAAGCATGTGATGCAGATGCCACAATTGCAGTATTGCCGGTTCCTATGAAAGAGGCAAGCCGTTTTGGTATCATGAATACGGATGAAACAGATCGTATTGTGGAATTTGAAGAAAAACCAGAAAAGCCAAAGAGCAACCTGGCTTCTATGGGTATTTACATCTTTAATTGGAAACAACTTCGTAAAATGTTGGTTGCTGATATGGATGATCCTAACAGTAATCATGACTTCGGTAAAGATATTATTCCTGCGATGTTGAATGAGAATAAGCGTTTATACGCATATCAATTCAAAGGCTATTGGAAAGATGTTGGAACTGTTGATTCTTTATGGGAAGCAAACATGGATTTGTTAAGTTCCAATAATGAATTAGATTTAAATGATCCGGATTGGAAGATTTATACAGAAGATGTTGCCACGGTTCCACACTTTATCGGACCAAAAGGCAAAGTTAATAATGCATATATTAATCAGGGTTGTGTCATCAATGGTGAAATTAATAACTCAGTCCTCTTCACAAGCGTAAAAGTAGCGGAAGGTGCGAAAGTTAATGACTCTGTGCTAATGCCAAATGTTGAAATCGGAGAAGGTGCAATCATTCATCGTTCGATTATCGCAGAAGGCGTGAAGGTAGATGCCGGTGCTGTTGTCGGCAGTCCTGACAGTGAAAATATTGAGCTGATCAGTAAGAGAGTGAGGGGTGAGTAATATGTGCAATGCATTTGGAATCGTAAATTATGAAGGACCTAATGTAAATGTCAAAGGAATGGAAGACTATCGCCCGGTATCCGCATTCTCCTTTTTGGGAAGATACCGTTTGATTGACTTTCCTATTTCTAATATGAGTAATAGTGGTGTTAACCACATCAAAGTGTTTGTTAAGACGAATCCTCGTTCTTTGATTGAACATCTGGGAACCGGCCGTCATTACAACATCAACTCAAAACGTGGAAAACTGCATATCCTGCCTGCAAAGAATATGGATGATGTGGATTTCTATAACAATGATATCAATTCCTATATGTTTAACATGCAGGCAATTGAAGATGTAAATCAGCCATATGTCATCCTTGCTCCTGCACATATGATTTATCGTCAGGATTTCTCAAATCTGTTGGATGCACATATTGAAAGCGGCGCAGATATTACCATGTTATATCAAAATGTGGATAACGCAAAAGAAGCTTTCATTAACTGTGATGTATTGAATTTAAATAAACAAAAAGGCGTTCTTTCTATTGAAAAGAATCGTGGGAACTCGAAGAGCAAAACAATTTCATTAGAAACTTACGTCATGAGTAAAGATTTGTTCATTTCGTTAGTGAAAAAGGCGGCTAATATATCATCATTATATTGGTTCCGTGATATTGTAAATGAAGAATGTTCAGAATTGGATATTCGTGGTGTGGCTCACCGTGGTTTTGTCGCATGTGTGAACGACTTCAAGAGTTACTTTAATGCGAATATTGATTTATTGGATTACGATAAGGCAATGGACTTGTTTAACAGTGACTGGCCAATCTATACACGTACAAATGACTCCTGTCCAACGCAGTACTATAGTGATGTCACCGTTCAAAACAGCATGGTTTCCAACGGTTGTATCGTTGAAGGCGACATTGTGAATAGTGTTATCGGACGTGGTGTTGTCATCAAAAAAGGCGCTGTTATCAAAAACAGTATTATCCTGCCTGGTGCCATCATTGGAGAAGATGTGCATATAGAAAATGTAGTAGTGGATAAGAAGGCTAGAATCGTTCGTAAAAAAGAATTGATCGGACATCCTGATCAGCCACTGTACGTGAAAAGGAATGATAAAATCTAATGGCAAGAATATTGATGGTCGCATCAGAAGGTCTTCCTTTTATTAAAAGTGGAGGGCTGGCAGATGTTGTAGGTTCCTTACCTCAGGAGCTGGTGAAAAAAGGACATGAAGTTCGTGTAATCATGCCTATGTATTTAAAAATAGCACAGAAGTTTCATGAGGAAATGCAGTTAGAGGCACAATATAGTGTATCCATTGCTTATCATGAAGTACCTGTGAATATTTGGTCTACAACACGTAAAGAAGTTAAATTTTATTTCGTAGAACATAAAGGATACTTTGAACGTGATGGCTTGTATGGTTATATCGATGATGGTGAGCGTTTTGCTTACTTCCAGAAAGCCGTATTAGAAATGTTGAATCAGCTGAATTACTTCCCGGAAATCATGCATTGTCATGATTGGCACACTGGTATGTTACCGGCAATGTGCAAAGAAGGGCACAGCTTTGATGAGCGTTATCGCAATATCCGCTTTGTTTATACGATTCATAATCTCGCATTCCAGGGTAATTTCGGACCTGAGATGCTGGATAGTTGCTTAGGCTTAGATTATCGTATTTTCGATAATGGCAATGTCCGCTATGACGGTGGCATCAGCTTTATGAAATCGGGTATCTTGTATGCGGATAAAGTAACAACGGTATCACCTACGTATTCACAGGAAATCTTAACACCACAGTATGGTGAACATATGGAAATGGTATTAAACATTCGTAAGTATGATTTATGGGGTATTACCAATGGCATCGATATCGAAATGTGGAATCCGATGAGTGATCCGGATGTACCATACCATTACAATAAAGTAAATGTAGCGAAAGAGAAAAAAGAAAATAAGATGGCATTACAGAAAGAACTTGGTCTTACGGTAGATCCTAATGTGATGTTGGTTGGGGCAGTATCTCGACTGACATGGCAAAAAGGTTTTTATCTGATGATGGAAAAACTTTCTGAAATCTGTGCAATGCCAATTCAAGTGGCCATCTTAGGTAGTGGGGAAAGCGGAATCGAAGAGAAAATGTGTCAGCTAGAAGAAGGCAATAAAGGTAAAATTGCATTCTATAACGGATACAGTGATTCTTTAGCACACCGTATTTATGCGGCAAGTGATTTATTCCTCATGCCATCTCTGTTTGAGCCATGTGGTATTTCACAGTTAATTTCCATGCGCTATGGAACATTACCATTAGTACGTGAAACAGGTGGATTGAAGGATACGGTAACTCCGTATAATGAGTTTGATAAGACTGGAAATGGATTCAGTTTTGCGAACTATAATTCAGATGAAATGGTACAGGTTATGTATAATGCAATAGATGTATACTATAACCGTCCAGAAGATTGGAAGATTCTTGTACGCAATGCTATGAATACAGATGTCAGCTGGGAAAAGAGTGCTGAAACCTATTGTCAGTTATATGCCCAGTTACATCCTTAACCTGTAGATATAGGACAGCCTTTGTGCTGTCCTTTTCCTATTGAATGGATGTTTCAATAATCATCCCCATTTCCTTAAAGAGTGCCACATGTTAGAAAAGAGTGAAAAGGTAGAACTTTACCATCTGCCTCTGGTAATGAAAATCTTTTCAAAACTATATTGACTTCAAAACAGATAATCATTATAATGTATTAAAATATCAATTATAAATCGGGAAAGTTTATAAGTTGAGTAGAAAAGGAGATGTGAACTATGGCGTATTATTTTGAAGAACCCTCTCGTACTTTCAGCGAGTACCTATTGGTACCTGGATATTCCAGCTCTGATTGTACCCCAGTAAATGTTTCATTGAAAACACCTCTTGTAAAATTTAAAAAAGGGGAAGAACCTGCATTATCGTTAAATATCCCAATGGTATCTGCCATCATGCAGTCTGTATCCGGGGAGCGTATGGCATGTGCTTTAGCTAGAGAAGGAGGAATCTCCTTTATCTATGGTTCTCAGAGCGTAGAAGATGAGGCCGCAATGGTAAAGCGTGTAAAAATGACGAAGGCAGGTTTTGTTTACAGCGATTCCAACATTCGTCCGGATGCTACCTTACAGGATGTATTGGATCTGAAGGAAAGAACAGGTCATGCGACGATGGCCGTAACAGAAGATGGGACGGCGGAAGGAAAACTTGTAGGCATTATCACAAGCCGTGATTACCGTATTTCTCGTATGGATACAGCAATGAAAGTCAGTGAATTCATGACACCATTTGAAAAGCTGATCTATGGTAAAGATGGCTGTACTTTAAGTGAAGCAAATGATTTAATTTGGGAACATAAACTGAATCAGTTGCCGATCATTGATGAGGAACAGCATTTAAAAGCATTCGTATTCCGTAAAGACTACGATTCTCATAAAGAACATCCAAATGAATTGTTAGATAGCCAAAAACGTTATTTAGTTGGTGCCGGTATTAACACCAGAGATTATGAACAGCGTGTTCCTGCCTTGGTAGAAGCAGGTGCAGATGTATTATGTATTGACTCAAGTGAAGGCTTCAGTGAATGGCAGGCAATCACTTTAAAGTGGATTCGTGATCATTATGGTGACAGCGTAAAAGTCGGTGCCGGAAACGTTGTGGATGCTGAAGGTTTCCGTTTCTTAGCAGATGCAGGTGCCGATTTTATCAAAATCGGTATCGGCGGAGGTAGTATCTGTATTACCCGTGAACAAAAAGGTATTGGACGCGGACAGGCTACAGCTACGATTGAAGTTGCGAAAGCACGTGATGAATATTATAAAGAAACAGGTATCTATATTCCTATTTGTAGCGATGGTGGTATCGTACACGATTACCATATTACCTTAGCATTGGCGATGGGAGCAGATTTCGTGATGTTAGGTCGTTATTTCTCTCGTTTTGAAGAATCACCGACAAAGAAGGTTACCATCAATGGTACATATATGAAGGAATATTGGGGTGAAGGCAGTGCCAGAGCACGTAACTGGCAGCGTTACGATATGGGAGGAAGTAAGAAACTTTCATTCGTAGAAGGTGTTGACTCTTATGTTCCATATGCGGGAGCATTGAAGGATAATGTCGATCTGACGTTAAGCAAGGTAAAACATACCATGTGTAATTGCGGTGCTTTGACGATTCCTGAATTACAGAAAAAAGCAAAAATTACACTTGTATCTTCTACATCTATCGTAGAAGGCGGCGCACACGATGTTGTCGTAAAGGATAATACGATTGATGCTAAAGTCAAATAACCATACGTTATATTCTGGCATAATCAACTATGTAAGATAATTAGGTAAAAAGATCACTTTGACGCAAACAATATGTTTGCAAGAAGTGGTCTTTTCTTTCTGCTTTGCACACGATGAATACGAAAAGGTAATTCATTTTTTTGAAAAAGTAAAGGTTACTAGAAAAGGTATCTAAAAACTCATTGTATATGTTATATAGAGGAGGTATAATGCAAGAAAGATATATACGTGATATGTATATTGGGGGTGCTTTTAATACCAACCTTTTCGTTAGGAGAAAGGAATATACGTATGAATGATAAGGATATTCGGGAGAAATTACAGGAAACCTTACAAGTGGAATGCGAGCAATTAGAGAAGGATTTGCATTGGCAGGAAGAAAGATTAGAACCCCTTACCTCATCCTTTTTGAGTGCGCAATTTGCATGCAGCCGCAATTTGATTTCTCATTATATGAGTGAATTTCAACAAAAGGGTCTCGTCATTAAAACGAATACGCGTCCAGTATATTTTTTCTGGCGAAAAAGTTTAGAAAACCGCTTTGGCGTTATATTGAAAGCGGAGTTGTATGAAACGCTTGAAGATTTAAAGAACATATTAGCAAAAAAACAGCAGCATGCATTTCATAACCTAATCGGAGCAAATGATAGTCTTAGCTATGTGGTGGAACAATGCAAAGCAGCGATTAGCTATCCGGAGCATGGTCTTCCCATCTTATTACAAGGACCGACGGGAACCGGGAAAAGCCTGATTGCACAGTTAATGTACCAATATGGGGTTGAGATGGAAATACTGTCTAAAGACAGCCGTTTTATGACGATGAATTGTAGTGAATATGCAAACAATCCGGAGATGTTGATGACCAATCTTTTTGGTTATAAGAAGGGGTCTTATACCGGTGCGGAAAAAGATACCCAAGGGTTATTGGCTTTAGCGGATGGCGGTATCTTGTTTATGGATGAAGTGCATGGGTTAAAGCCGGAATGTCAGGAAAAAATCTTTCTTTTTATGGATAAAGGCATATATCATATGGTGGGGGATAATGATACTTGGTATGTATCAAATGCACGATTGATTTTTGCCACCACGGAACAGCCGGATGAAGTCCTCTTAAAAACATTATTAAGAAGAATTCCGCTTATTGTGAAAGTGCCTTCGCTAGCAGAACGCCCTCTTCAAGAAAAACGGGAACTTTTACAGTTTTTAATTCAAGAAGAAGAGAAACATATTCAACGTAAAATTTCCATGTCTGACCTTGTCTTCCGTACATTAGAACGCCATACGTTTACAGGAAATATCGGGGAATTGAAAAATGTCATTCGCGCAAGTGTCGCCAAAGCATTCTTACGAAATCAAAAGGATATGGATGATGTCTCTTTGCATATATATGATTTATCAAGTGATTTATTAGAAAGTACCGGAAAAGATGTCACCTTGTATGATTACGATGATCGCACGATGATTCACAGTGAAGATATGTTTTTGAGCATCCATAAAGATAGTCGCTTATATAATTTTAATGCATATCTGATTCACAAATTCCATACGTTGCATGCATATGAAAAAGATCTGAATGCTTATTTAGATAGCTGCTGTCTGAAATTGGAACAATATATCGATTCTTTATTTACTGAGCATACCTATCATTCTCCAAAGCTGGATATGATCAATCATCTATTGACCAATATCATGAATATTGTTATTCATAAATATGATTTAGAGAAATTTTCAAATAACGAAATCTCAATGATCGTACATTTTCTAAACGATTATATGCAAAGCCTTTCTTCAATTAATCAACTGAAAATACAGAATCGCAAGGAAGCTGAAGAACTTCAAAATCGTATCCATAATGAATACACAAATGAATACAATGTCATAGGTGATATCTGGCAGCTCATCTCAGATGCCTTAAGTTTTACCCCGGGTCCATTTGGTTATTTAGATTTATTTCTCTTTTTCCGTTATTTTAACCGTGAGATGGTTGCTTCTCCAATACCTGCTGTTATCATTGCCCATGGCTACGCGATAGCAAGCGGCATAGCAGAAGTGGCAAATCAATTATTGAAACAGCGGATATTTGATGCAATTGATATGCCGATTGAAAGTGATTTTAATGATACGGTAAAAAAATTAGGTGAATACATCAAAGGGAAAGAAAATTATAATGAAGTAATTGTTATGGTTGATATGGGGTCTTTAGAAGCGATTCATCAAAAAATGGAAGGCATGAAGCGTATGGATATTGGTATCATCAACAATGTCACAACAAAATTAGCGTTAGATATTGGCAGTATGATACTGGAAGAGATGCCGATTCAGGAAATCTTAAAGCAAGCGAGTCATCGCAATCAATATCGGTATGAATTTGTAAAAAATCGTAAAAAACAAGATGCTATTTTAGCAGTATGCGAAACGGGTATTGGCACAGCTGAAAAAATCAGTAAGCTAATGGAAGATTCTTTACCTAAGACCGTATCGATCGCCATGATACCCTATGATTATGATTCATTAGTGAAATCCGGTACGACATCATTGGTTTTTGAAAAATATAATGTCCTATTTACAGTCGGAACGAAAGATCCTAAAATCTTTGATGTGCCGTTCATCTCTTTGGAAGAGATGATCGAACAGAAAAGTGTGGAAAAGACGAATTCCGTGTTTGAAAGTATCATGCGGCCGGATCAGATTGAAACCTTTAATGAAAATATGATCAAAAATTTCTCAATGGATAATCTGTTGAGTTACTTAACGATTTTAGATAGTGATAAAATCATTGACAGTGTAGAAAAAATTATTAAGACAATTCAGAAAGAATTGCATATGAAATTAAGCAGCAGTGTCATTTTGGGACTGTATATTCACATCAGCTGTTTGATAGAACGCTTGATTATTAATAAAAATGTGACGAAATTTGAACATTTAGAAACTTTTGAAAAAACACAAACGGAATTTATACGCATTGTTAAAAAAGCATTCCATGATGTGGAACAGCATTACAATGTGAAAATACCGGTGTCGGAAATCGGCTATATCTATGAATGTATCTTTCAGCGTGATAGTGTCAAAGAAGTGGACGAGAGTGTCAACGAATTGTGGGATAGTATTGAATGATCCTTTCTCAGCATTTGTTTAGAAACTTTCTAAACCAAGAAATCTCTCCTATTCATCGGGGAAATGTTATAAGCGTGTGACTTTGTATAAAGTTGGCACGCTTTTTGCTTATCATAGGTGAAGGACATAAAACAAGAAGGGAGGTAGAAACATTGCAGAATTTAATATTAGCTTCTCATGGCTCACTTGCCGAGGGTATGCTAAGCGCTGCGAATATGATCGTAGGTGATATTGAAGGAGTGGATGCTTATGGTTTAGATACCTATCACTCGCCACAAGATATTTATCAGCTGTTGAAGAAAAAAATCGCCGAAGATAACACACATGAATATATCATTCTGTGTGATATCTATGGTGGCAGTGTTCATAATCAGCTGATGCATCTCTGTGTTTATCCTAATGTATTTCTATTGACAGGCATGACATTATCTATTGTTTTAGAGTTGATTCTGGCGAATGAAACAGGGGATATCGAAGAAAAGCTTTTACAGGTAATTCAAAATGCAAAGGATAATATGCTTTTGTTTACTTACCAAAGAGTACATAATGCGATTGATAAAGGAATCGAGGATGAAAAATTATGGTAGAACTTTGTCGGATTGATGATCGTCTCCTGCATGGACAGGTGGCTGTGACTTGGGTTGGAGCAGTGGCACCGGAAGCAATTCTGATCGCCAATGATGAGGCTGCGACAAATGAGATGAGCAAGCTTGCGTTAAAGATGGCAAAACCGGCTGGTGTGAAACTGGCGGTTAAGACGATTGATGAAGCAGCTGCTCTTCTTAACAACCCAAAGGCAGCAAAGATCAAGATTTTTCTTATCACAAGAACTATTCAGGATACCTTACGACTTGTCAGTATGACAGATCAGATTCATCGTGTGAATATTGGTGGAGTCAAAAATAAGGAAGGAGGAAAGATGATAGCGGCTGCTGTATGTTTAGACAACGATGATTTACATGATTTGATGAAACTGCGCAAACGAGTTGATGAAGTAGAATTACGTATGGTTCCTACGGAACATAGAATCAGTATCGATAAATACTTACGAGAGGAGGAGGTTGAAGTATGATCGTTCAAGCACTACTTGTCGGAGTTACTGTTTGTTTACTGGACTTCTTGGATGTCTGGTTATGTAATCCGATGATCACACGACCACTTGTTGTCGGTACGGCAATGGGTATCGCTTTAGGGGATATTACAACAGGAGTACAGGTAGGGGCTTCATTGGAATTGGTATTTATGGGTGTTATGGCAATCGGCGGCACAGTGCCACCGGATTCCATTCATGGAACAGCTGTTGGGGCAGCTTATGCCATTATACTTGGTAAAGGTATTGAAACAGCAATTGCTTTAGCAGTACCGGCATCTATCGTTTGTCAAATGCTATTTGTTCCAGGCATTGGTATACGTTCTTTATTTACACCATATGTGGAACGTCAAGTAGAAAAAGGCAATTGGAAAGCTTTGCAAAGAATATTCCCAGTAGTTTCAATATCCTATGAAATCTTTAATGGTACCATCTGTGGACTTGCTGTTTTCTTAGGTGCTGATGTCATGAGTGCTTTTATCGACAGTTTACCACAAACATTATTAGATGGCATGGGGGTAGCAGCGAATATGTTAGGTGCAGTCGGTTTTGGTTTATTGTTAAAGATGATGTGGCAAAAGAAACTTGCTGTTTATTTCTTCTTAGGATTTATCATGGCAGCATATTGTGGTATGCCTTTGATGTCAATCGCTTTACTTGGTGTCATTATTGTCATCGTTTTATTCTTTGAGGGTGAATTCAGTAAACGACATACGGTAAGTGAAACATCTCCAACAGTAAATGAGGGAGAGGAGGAATTATTCGATGATTAGAGAGAAATTTGGTTTGAATGAAGAAGATGGCAAATTAATGGCAAAAGTAGCAAGACGTTCACATCAAATTAATGCAGTGTATACATGGGAAAAATTTCAGGCTATGGGATATTTATGGACCATGATTCCTGTCATCAATAAGATGTACGATACTGAGGAAGAACGTATTGCAGGCTATAAACGACATTATGAACTCTTTAATACAAACCCGGTCGTCGGTGGGTTCATCACAGGACTAAATACGGCTATGGAAATGCAGGCAGCAAAGGATAAGGAGTTTGATAAAGCTTCAATTGCAGCTGTGCGTACATCCTTAATGGGACCATTTGCCGGCATCGGAGATTCTATTTTTCAAAGTACATGGCGTGTGATTACCATGGGAATCGGCTTAAGTCTTGCCAAGGATGGCAATATTCTGGGTCCCATTGTATTCTTAGTCTTATTTAATCTATTGGCAGAACCATGTCGTATCTTATTGCCTTATGTCGGCTTTAAGATGGGGTCTAAATTTATGTTGCAGGCTGAAGAAAGTGGTATCATGAGCTTTATCACCAAAGCTGCCAGCATTGTCGGACTTATGACCGTAGGAGCAATGACAGCGACAATGGTTTCCGTACAGATCGGTTATGTATTTACCATGAATGGCAGTGAATTAAAGATACAGGAAATGATTGATACCATTTTCCCTTGTTTATTGCCACTGTTATTGACCCTTGCTTGTTTTAAGCTCTTAAACAAGAACATCAAACCGACAACATTAATTGCCATCATTATGGTGCTTGGCATCGTCGGAAAATATATTGGTATCTTTTAAAAATATTGTGCTGAAATAGCAAAAGGAGGAGTAGCTAATGAATCTTATTGATACAATTCGTCGTGTTCCTAATCCCGTACGTAAAGTTTTAGAGGAAAGGAAAGCATTAACAAAAGATATGTTTGATTATTTAGGTGATCGCTTATCCACCATAAATGAAATTATCTTAATCGGCTCTGGAACCAGCCATACATCCTGTCAAACTTCTAAGGAGTTTGTGGAAACCGCAAGTGGCATTGCCTCTACAGCAATATTGCCCAACATCTTTTTAGCCAAACGGGTATTTAATCCAAATGGTTTATACATCTTCACATCGCAAAGTGGTACTTCTACTTTGGTAAATATCGCACAGCGTAAAATGAAAGAACTTGGTTATGCGACAGTAGCAATTACAGAAAGTGCCGAAACACCTTTGGCAAAAGAGAGTGGCTGCCATGTTCTGATGGAAACAGATAATGAGGAATTTGGCTGTCGAACGATCGGTTACTGTATGTCTGTATTTACGCATATGATCATTGCCATGGAAATCGGCTTAAAGCGCCAGGCATTAAGTGAAACAGAGTATGCAAAATATCTGGAAGATGCTCAAAAAGCGGCTGATATGCATCATGAAATCTGTGACAAAACGATGGAATGGTTTGATCGGAATAAATGGAAACTGATGAATAAGGATGGATTTGTTATCTATGGTGCCGGTACATTATATGGTACAGCATTGGAAGGCGCTTTAAAGGTTTTGGAGATTGCCAGAAGATTCTTGTGTGTTGGTTATGATATGGATGATGGTATGCATGGACCTACCATGGGGTATACAAATCGTCATGCAGTCATCATTTTCGATGATGGCCACAATGAAAATATTACCAAAGGTTTGATTCGTTATGTCCGTGACAAAGTAGGCGATGCCTTCGTAATTGGCAATGACAGCAAACATCCATGTGATTTGGCTTTTGAACCTTTAAAAACACCATTTGTATTCTTACAATATGCGCCGGTAGTAGAAATTTTAGCAGCGCGGCTTGCCTATGACTATGGTATCAATATTAAGACGATTGGGCCATTACCTGAAGCAGGTTACTTTAATACACATGATGATTAAGTTATAATTATACAAAGGATGCTGATGTGAAAGAAGTGTTTCAATAATCATATCAGCATCTTTTTTATCAAAGCGATAAGATTAGGAGAAACTATGCAGAAATTAACATATAAAGTAAAAAAGATGATGGGCATTCATGCCAGGCCGGCTTCAGCATTAGCACAATTTGCCAGAATGTATCAAAGTGATATAAAACTATATTGCCAAAATCGATGTGCGAATGCGAAAAGAATGGTAGAAATAATGGAACTTAGTATTCATAAAGATGAAGAAATCCTATTTGAAATTTGTGGTGAGGATGAATGCCGCGTTGTGAAGGCGTTACAGCAATACTGCCACTCTTATTTATGAGGTGATAACATGTATAAAATGATTGTCTTTGATTGTGATGGCACGTTACTTGATTCTTCCGCTATGATTGCGATGATACAAAAGGGATATAGCTCCATGTTTCCTCAACGTAAGAAGCAGCCTTACGCGTTTTTTATTCCTTGTTATTATATGAGTGATGAGGAAAACCTAGCCTATTTACAGATACCGAAAAGCTGTAAACGGCAATTTGAAGAACTATGCTTTGGAAAGTGTGGAGATTTTTCTTCACATACGCATATCTTTGAAGGTATCCAAGAACTTTTACGACAACTGCTGGACGATGGGATTGCATTAGGAATAGCCACTTCGCGAAATACAACGGCTTTTTTAGAATTGCAATCTATGTTTGATGCAGATATCTTTTCAGCCTTTTCTAGTATTGGTACGCAGGATGTGGTAAAGCATACAAAACCGGCACCGGATGTTTTATATTACATTATGGAACAAACAAATTTGACTGCGCAAGAATTACTATTCATTGGCGATTCTATCAACGATGCCCTTTGTGCGAAAGCTGCCGGTGTTGATTTTGCATGGGCAAAATGGGGAGTTGTCAGTGAAGAAGAACTACCCTATACGTATTGTTTATACGATCCTCAGGATGTTTATAACATCCTACGGTAACATCAATACATCTTAAAAATATAAAACGCGATGATTTCGTTGCTATTTATTTTAATGCAAATGACATCAAATAAAAAAGCTCTAAAGAGCTTTTAATACTGCTTATATTGATTCTTACCGGCAGCCTTTGCTTTATATAATGCAGCATCAGCCATGGTAAGGGCATCTTCATAACGGAATAGATCATCATTTTGAAAGATCGTAAAGCCACAGGAAATTGTCGCTTTTTCAGCAGCTTTATTCATCTTGTGCTCCATGCCGATTTGATCAAGTTCTTCATAGATATGATCGAGGTATTCACAGATATCTTCCTTTGTGATATTTACGCATAAGGTGATAAATTCATCACCGCCAAAACGTGCAGCAAAGAAACGCGAATCGCCGTTTTCATCCATACAGCGGGCAACGTTTTGTAACAGTTTATCCCCCATATGATGACCATAATAATCATTGAATTCTTTAAAATAATCCACATCGGCTACCACGATACCAATTGTTGATACATGCGGGTTTTTATGCATCGCACAGACCAGGGAATTAAAATAAGAACGATTAAACAGTCGGGTGAGACCATCAATTTTTATCTGCGCCTCTAACTGATTTTTCTCATTCCGGAAACGATCACGCTCTTTCATGATCTGGTTCATTTTAATCTTTTCTTTCATACTTTCTGACTTTGTCTTATTTGTCATATCCTCAACCAATTTTTGTAACATATAATATTGCTTATAGGAATTAATTAAGACATTTTCTAAATGGAAACACTCCGCATAGCGAATCCAATTACGATGCAATTGCAACTGTTGTTCGACATCATCCTCCAGACACATTTCTCCCATATACTGTAAATATTTTTCTGCTCGTTCCTGATCTTTGATTTGTAGGAGGATGGCAAAGATATCGCAGTAGAAGGTGAAATAATAGGTCCGGTTTTTATGTTTATGAAGATTGCTTTCACTGAAATAATCAGCAATTCGTTTGACGCTATCGACACGTTTGCTGGCATTGGCAAGGTACAATTCACATAAACGAATGACATGTGTCGACAATGGCGAAGCTTTAAAGGATACTAGTTTCGCCGCATATTCTTGATAACGTTTTATGGCTTTATCTAAATGTTCGTTAAAGATTTCTAACTGTATCAGATTTAAGATAACCAACAGATCGGCATGTGTCATAATGGTAGCTTTCTTATCCAAGAAGGTTTGATATGCCATCTTAATATAATACAGAGCTTCCTGATAATCTTCCTTTTGAAAAAACATCGTGGCAATATTGTTTAAAACTACCATTTTTTGATGCAGATCTTTTTCATTCTCCGCTAAGTTATAGGCATTTAATAAGTTTTGAATAGCATTTACTTCATCAAAATGAGAATTATAATACAAACCGGCAATGGTGTAGTTGCGTAGTAATAAATCAGTGTAATGATATTCTTCTCCCAGGTTTAATGCAATATGCAGATGTTTCAGACATGCTTCATGTTCACGAATCATCAGATGGTAATCGGCTAGAAAGGTGTGGGCAAAGGCGATGGCATGGGTATCTTTATGCGCTTCCCCTAATGTCAGAAGCTCATTTGCCAGCTGAAACTCATCATCCATATCCGCATTGCTATGCTGTACCAGCAGATTCATCAATTCCTCTTTTTTATGTTTATACTCATCCATATACATCCCTCTTTTTTATAACCATAATTTTTTGCTATGAATGTTTGATATCCATATTATACTATAAAAGCGTTAACAAAAATACTATTTATGTGGTTATTTTTCAGAATTTACCGGCGTTATCTTCTCTTGTTAAGAAATTGTGATTTTATTCGCAAATTCGCAAAATACGTTTACGAATAAGGCTCTTAGTGGTATAATAAGACCGTTACATAAGGAGGATTTTACAATGGCAAAGAGAACTGTAAAAGATTTAGATGTTGCTGGAAAACGCGTTATCGTAAGATGCGACTTCAACGTTCCAAGAAAAGATGGAAAAATTACAAATGACAACCGTATCATTCAGGCGTTACCTACAATTAAATACCTGATTGAAAACAATGCAAAAGTTATCTTGATGTCACACTTAGGTAAAGTAAAAACAGAAGAAGACAAAGCAAAAAACGATTTGCGTTGTGTAGCTGATCGTTTAAGTGAACTGGTTGATACTAAAGTTACTTTCGTACCAGTAACAAGAGGAAAAGAACTGGAAGATGCTGTTGCAGCATTGAACGATGGAGAAATCGTTGTTGTTCAGAATACTCGTTATGAAAAAGGCGAAAGCAAAAATGATCCTGAATTGGCTAAATACTGGGCTAGCTTAGGTGATTTGTTTGTAGAAGATGCATTTGGTAGCGTACACCGTGCACATGCTTCTACTGCTGGTATTGCATCTATTTTACCTAACGCATTAGGTTTCTTAGTAGAAAAAGAAGTAAAGATGCTGGGTGCTGCTGTTGACACTCCAGAACGTCCATTCGTTGCAATCATCGGTGGTGCTAAAGTATCTGATAAGATTGCTGTTGTTGACAACCTGCTGAAGAAAGCAGACAAAGTTCTGATCGGTGGCGGTATGGCTTATACATTCCTGAAAGCACAGGGTTACAATGTTGGAAAATCTTTAGTAGAAGAAGATAAGCTGGAATTGGCAAAAGAATATTTAGCTAAGGCTGAAGGTAAATTGATCCTGCCAGTTGATCATGTATGTGCTGATGCATTTGCAGAAGATGCAAACACAGTTGTTGCTGACAATGACAACATCCCTGCAGATTACATGGGCTTAGATATCGGACCTAAATCTATTGAACTGTACAAGAATGAATTAGCTGGTGCTAAGACTGTTGTATGGAACGGACCTATGGGTGTATTTGAAATGAAACCATTTGCTAAGGGTACTTTGGAAGTATGTACAGCAATTTCTGAATTACCAGGAGCTACAACAGTTATCGGTGGCGGAGATTCTGCAGCAGCGGCAATCCAGTTAGGATTCGCTGAAAAATTCTCTCATATTTCTACCGGTGGCGGAGCTTCTTTGGAATATATGGAAGGTAAAGAACTGCCAGGTATCGCTGTTATCAGTGATAAATAAAAAACATTAGAGGAGAAAATAAATCATGAGAAAACCAATTATTGTCGGAAACTGGAAAATGAATAAAACCATGAAGGAAACAAAAGAATTCATGGAAGCTGTAGATGGTGTTGCGGCAAGTGACAACGCTACCTATGGTATCGGCGCTCCTTATACTGCATTAGCTACAGCTGTTGCAGGTGCTAAAAACTTAATCGTAGCTGCTGAAAACTGCCATTTTGAAGATACAGGTGCTTTCACAGGTGAAGTTTCTGTACCTATGCTGCAGGAAGTTGGCGTTACACACTGTATCATCGGTCACTCTGAACGTCGTCAGATGTTTGGGGATACTGATGAAACCGTAAACAAAAAAGCAAAACGCTTAATTGATGCAGGTATCACACCAATTCTTTGCATTGGTGAAACAGAAGCACAGTATGATGCTGGTGAAACGGAAAAAGTTATCCGTGAACAGTTGAGTGGTTCTTTGGCTAACTTATGTCCAAAATGTGTTGGTAACATGGTTATCGCTTATGAACCAATCTGGGCAATCGGTACTGGCAAATCTGCTACAAAAGAAGATGCACAGAACTGCTGCGCTATCGTACGTGATCAGGTTCGTGTCATGTATGGTGATGAAGCTGCGGAAAATGTACGTGTACAGTACGGTGGATCTGTAAAACCTAACAACATCGTTGAATATATGGCTTGCCCAGATATCGATGGTGCATTGATTGGTGGAGCTAGCTTAAAAGCAGACAGCTTTATTGAAATCATCGAAAAAACAAAATAAGATCTTATAGGTGAAGGAGTAGAGCAATCTGCTCCTTTTTTCAATGTATGCAGTTCATAATCAACTAGCCTTTTTCATTTAAGATACAGTTTATCATTCATATTGTAAGCTTTTAATCAGAAAAATGCTTTGCTGTTATCTTAAGTAGGAGTACTATGGCAGTCTAAGCTCATTTAGCAAATAGCGTACATCAAAAAAGGAAAACCGCGCTAGTTTTCCTTTGTATTACATCGGCTTATGCCATTGCTTATCTGGTTTTCTTCTGCAATTGAGTTAGCGTCTTTTCCATATGACGTAGTAATTGTTTATAATGTGTCAGCTGCTCTGCTTCTTCTTTTGCCTTAGCTAAGGCTGTTTTGGCATCTGCCAGCTGTTTCTTCATAGCAACCAGATGATTTGTAGCATTAAGGAAAGCATTATAATTTGGATCATCAGGATTTCCCTGACAAGTATTAACTTTACAGATGAATTTTCCTACATATAAAGCTTTATCCATCGCATCATACATGGCACGCTCGGCTTCCTTGCTTTGATCTTCAAGTGTAGATAGTTTCTTTTTTACTTGATGACAATGCGCAATGTCTTTTTGTGTCTGTTGTATTAAGCTTTTTAATCGTTCCTTGTCTTTCTTATATTGTTTTATATCCTCTGTTTCCATATGTTCTAAGATATTCTGGTATTCAGTCGGATAAACAAGTTTTGGTGTCTTGTTATTTTGATATAGAAACATAAGCAGCAGGCATATGCAAAAAACTGATAGGATTATCAAGCATTTAGGCTTTTTCGCGATGGTTTTAAGAGCTGGCATGTGCATCCCTTTCTTTCTTTTTTCTCTTGGTTGTAAGGCTTTTCTTTTTTAATAGAATCACGTATAATAGGTTATAAAAGAGGTAGATATTTATGAAAGTAAAGTCAAAGATAGGTGCGTTTTGGATAGCGGCGTTGATCTTTATGGCATTTTGTACATTTATGATGCTGCGCTTGGTGATACATCAAAAGGATATCGCTCTGGATGCCATAGAGTTACTGGCTGTTTTTTGTATAGATTTCTTATTACTGTGGGCAACCTTTGATACATGGTATGCATTTCAGGAAGATTATTTAGAAATCAAAAGTGCCTGCTTTTGTCATAAGAAAATACATTATTTTGCGATTACAAGTATTGAAGAAACACAGGCATCTTATTCCTCCGTGGCTTTGTCAAATGATCGCTTGGATATCACTTATGTGAATGAAGCGCATGAGCAGGAAGAAATACTTATCTCACCGGTAAAAAAAGATGAGTTTATAGCGCAATTGAAGCATCGTTCTAAAATATTATAAGCAAAAGCTGCATTTCTGTTTTTATTTACAGTGCAATGCAGCTTTTTTACTGTTTGGCTGTGATATATTGTTTGTGAAAGGCTGCTTTCGAAATTGGTTTAGAGACATAGAATCCTTGAATGGTATCGGCTTGCAGCGTACAGACGGTATCCAACTCGTTCTTTTCTTCTACCCCTTCTACGGTAACTTCAATGTCAATGCTGTGACATAAAGAGATGACAGCATTGATAAAAGAGAGATTAAACGGATTGGTATGAATGGCATTGATAAAGGAACGATCAATTTTAACAATATCGGCAGGTGCCTGTGTCAACATTCCTAAGGAAGAATAACCAGAACCAAAGTCATCCATGGCGATACGGATATGCATTTTTCTTAAAGTGGAGAAGCATTCCCGTATTGGCCCCATATCGGTGACAAAATAGCTTTCAGTCAATTCTATAACGATATGTTCCGGAGCTAATTCATATTTTGCTAATAAGCTGCGAATGGTTTCTACGAAATCATCTTCTAATATTTGTAAGTACGATACGTTAACATTCATGACAAAATCTTTTATAAGATTGCTCCACTCTTTGCAAGTGGCAATCGCTTGCTCCAGAATCCATTTTCCAGCTTGGATGATCAAGCCGCTGGATTCTAAAACAGGGATAAATTCAATAGGTGAAATATCGCCGAATTTTTCACTTTTCCAACGCATTAAAGCTTCACTGCCTTGTATCTTCATGGTCTTCGTATGAAGCAATGGCTGATATACTACATAAAAATTACGCATCTGGTGTAACACATTATGATGTAATTCTTCATTGATGGCAATCTGGTGCAGTTTCTGTTTAATTAAATCATCATTGAAAAAGGTACATGTATTTTTCCCTTTCTGTTTACTGGCTTCTAACGCACTGACGGCATATTTAATTAAGTCTAAATAGTCATTGCCATTTTCAGGAATCATAACGACTCCTGCTGAAACGGTGCAATAATAGGAACCGGCATCGCTTTGATGCGGATGGTTGCTGTAAGCGTGTAGTTTTTGATAAAGCTCATCGGTTTTCTTTTCATCGGCTTCATCATAAACAATAGCAAATTGATCACCATCATAACGATAAATCTGCGCATCATAGGGCAGTAAACTTTGAATATCCTGAGCAAACTGACGTAAAACGATATCGCCAAATACATGATTTTGTAAGGTATTAATATGTGAGAAGTCATCAAGACCCAGTAACATCATACTGCCATGTTTTCCACTTTCCAACAGAATGGCTAAATGATCAATACAGCTTTTCTGAGTTAAAAGACCGGTGATATGGTCAATTCTTCCTTTGTTCTCTAAACGGGTGATCATCCCGGCAAACAGTAACGGTGCCCCATCCTGATCACGCTTTAATAAACCACGGCATACGATCCAGATCAATTCACCTTTGCGATTACGTATTTGATATTCTACATTATGCTCATCAGTATCTCCATTTAGCATACGGGCAATGGATTCATCATAACGTTTACGATCTTTATCGACAATAAGATCACCCCAGATAGGAACCAGTCCTTTTACTAAACGCCCGGGCAAATCAAAATCAAGATACATGTTTTCAGATATCAGAGATATATCGCTTTGCATGTCAACTAAATAGATGTAATCATCTGTACTGTTTACGATGGCATCATAAAAAAGGCTTGCATCTATATGAAACTGACGAAATAAATCTCTGTTATCCATAGCCATTCCTCTTCTTTCTCTTCTTCTAATATATCATGATTCCAATGAATTTCATAGAATAAAGAATAAATTTTATACCCGATAATATAACCAAACAAGTAAAAAAGATAACCATTATGTGAAGGCTTTCTTAAGATTTTGTGAAGTGTGGAATTAATGGTTGTCACACTTATGAATTTGTTTTAAAATAGGGCAAAGGTGATGAACTTTATGAAAAAGAAAAAGCATATGGGTATTCGTATTTTCTGCGCATTGTTATTTTTGGGCATCAGCGGTTCGGTTATGTTTAGTATTTACAAGCTGTCAGCGGAGAATGGTGCGCAATCAAATTTACGAAGTGAAATCGTTACGGAAAAAATCAAACAAGAAGTAAAGACAAGGCTAGAATCTTCTGAGAAGGGAATGCAGCTTTCGGAAAAAATAAAGTATTATGTCATTATGCATTCGCCATATGGCAGTGACTGGAATTCCAATATACGTAAACTGGCCCATTTCTCGATTTATTTTGCTTTAGCATGTGGTATTTATATCACCTTGGCCATTCTCGGTGTAAATAAGACCTTGCGCTTTTTATTAACTGTCGGTATCTGTTTCTGTTTTGCCTTTGGCGATGAGCTACATCAACGCTATACCGGCCGAACTTCGAGTATGAAGGATGTTTATCTGGATACGTTTGGAGCTCTTGTTTCAACTTGTATCTGGACGGTGCTTTCCTGGTTTGCCAGTGGCATTTCTTTGTTGGTACATAAGGTCAATGAGATGTATGAATAGTTCTTACAATATTGAAAGATGACAGCCGTCATCTTTTTCTTTCGTGTATAATGAGTTAGGACAAGTAACAACAAGAAAGGAAAGAGTGCCATGTATAAGATATTGCTCATTGAAGATGATGAAACAATCGTAAAAGAATTATCCGAGGTTTTGCGGCGGCAGGGATATGCTTGCTGTGTGTGGAATTTGATGGAAGATATGCAATTATTGTTACAGCGTGAAGAACCGCATTGTATTCTGTTGGATATTAATCTTCCCCATACCGATGGTTTTGTATTATGCAAACAGATACGCTCTTTTTCCGGTGTGCCAATCATCTTTGTGACAAGTCGCAATACGGATATGGATGAGCTTTGCAGTATGACTTTAGGTGGTGATGATTTTATCACGAAACCATATAATATCAGTATTCTTATAGCCCGCATCGCAGCTGTTTTAAAGCGCACGTATGCACATGGCGAAACCATTCTTACCCATCGTGGTGTATATCTTTTCGTTGCTCGCAGTGTTTTAGCTTATGAGGGCAAAGAGTGTGAATTGACAAAGAATGAATTGCGCATCTTATACAATTTATTTTGTCATAAAGGAGAAATCGTTGCCCGTGATGACTTGATTGATGATTTATGGGATAATAAACTATTTATTGATGATAATGCATTAAGTGTGAATATTACGAGAATACGTGCGAAACTAAAGGAACTCGGTGTAGAAGCGTTCATTCATACCAGACATCGACAGGGGTATTGGATATGAATGTAAGAGAAGTCTTTGCGCGACATGCTTTCTTTTTGATTCTTATGTTTTTATGGATGCTGTTATGTGATGGTGTTTTATATGGCATGGGCATAGCATGGGAAGTTTTAGCATTCCTGAATGTTATGAGTGGATGTATGGTATGCACATATATAATAAAAGTAGGCAGACAGCGCAGCAAGCGGAAAAAAGAGATTGAACGAATTGCGCAGACATTGGATCAGAAATATTTATTACAGGAAGTCTTAGGACATGATAAAGATCCACAGGAACAGTTTTATGCTTACCTGCTTCGTCTTGGTAATAAAAGCATGTTGGAAAAAATCAGTGAAGTGAAAAGAGAACGATTGCAATATCAGGAATATGTGGAACAATGGGTACATGAAATTAAAACGCCTATTGCGGCATTAAAGCTGCAATGTGAGAATGTGCAGGATAAGCGCAAGCGGGATATGCTGCAGCAAGTGGAGCGGGTAGAGCATTATGTGGAACAGGCATTATTTTATGCCCGCAGTGAAAATGTGGAAAAAGATTTACGAATACAGTATTGTGATTTGTATGATTGTTGCAGTGAGGCTTTGTTACAGTGCAAGTATTTATGCACCAGTGCGTTTTTACAAATTCATTTTGCTTTTACATCGGCAATTGTGGCAACCGATGAGAAGTGGGTTATTTTTATATTGAACCAATTGATTGAAAATGCTGTCAAGTATCGAAAAGAAAAAGCGCATTTATATTTATACATTACCCATGATGCTTCCTATGTGACTTTACATGTGCAGGATAATGGGGCTGGTATTCCTATGCAGGATCAAACACGAATATTTGAAAAAGGATTTACGGGTGAAAATGGAAGAAAGCATAATCAACATGCGACTGGCATCGGTTTATACTTATGCAAACGACTTTGTGATGCGCTGCAGATAGAAATAATGGTGCGTTCTAAGGAAGGCGTGTTTACCGATATGCAGCTACGCTTTCATAAATAAAAGTTCTTTCAACTTTGTAAGGACAGCGTAAGGAAACATCATACAAACAGAAAAGGGAAACCTTTATACTGAATGTGTAAAGGAGTGAACAAGATGACATTGTTAAGAGTTGAACACGTAGAAAAATATTATGGAAATGGCGGAAATTTATGTAAAGCCTTGGATGATATTAGTTTTACTATGGAACAAGGGGAATTTATTGCGGTGATGGGGGCAAGTGGCAGTGGAAAGACAACGTTATTAAATGTCATAGCGACCATCGATACACCAAGTGGCGGTGATATTTATGTACAGGATGAAAATGTGTCTATGAAAAAGGAAGAAGCATTAGCTGCTTTTCGGAAACAACAGCTTGGCTTTATCTTTCAGGATCTAAATTTATTAAACACGCTGCGTATAGATGAAAATATCGCGCTTCCTTTAACGCTATTGCATTACGATACAAAGCAGATTGATGAAAAAGTGTTAAAGATGGCGCAGCGACTCGGTATTGAAGATGTATTGCTGAAATATCCATATGAAGTCAGCGGAGGACAGCGGCAGCGTTGTGCCTGTGCCAGAGCTATGATCCATCAGCCTTCCTTAATACTTGCAGATGAACCAACCGGAGCGTTAGATTCCCATGCGTCTTATTTATTTATGGAACAGCTTTTACAGCGTAATACAGAAGATCATGCTTCTATTTTGATGGTTACACATGATGCATTCAGTGCCTCTTATGCGAAACGAATTCTCTTTTTAAAGGACGGTAAAATTTTTAATGAACTATATCGCGGAGAATATAGCCGTTCATCATTTTATCAGAAGATTTTAGATGTCATGATGCTGTTAGGCGGTGATGTACATGCTATACGTTAAACTCACTTTACGTAATTTACAACGCAGTATGAAAGAATATGCCATCTTCATGTTAACGATGGTCATATCTATGATGTTGATGTATTCTTTTATGGCAGTAGCGTTCAGTGAACAAGTGCTACAGCTTAGCAAGCATATGGATGCATTTGCTCAGGTTATTTTGGTTGTATCTATGGGACTTGTTATTGTGATTGGCTGGTTGATTTCCTATATAGCGAACTTTATGTTACGAAAGCGCAGTCGAGAATTTGGCATGTATTTATTGATGGGGATGACGCGTAAACAAGTTTGTCGCATGTTTTTGTTGGAACAATTTTGCATGGGACTTTTTGCTTATGGCATTGGCTGTATCCTTGGTTTGTTTACCTTTCAAATCTTATTAGCCATCATTCAGCATATTTTTGGCATCGCTTATCAGTTTGCTTTTCGCTTTTCCATTCCAGCGGCAGGTGTTACCTTTCTCGCCTTTCTTATCCTATATGCATATGAATTGGTGAAAGAATATCGTATCTTGCATCATGTAAATATTCATACCCTGCTGTATCAGGATCAGCAAAATGAAACAGTGAAAAAAGGACGCCTCCATACGCTGGTGTACATGCTTGGGGCAATTTTATGTGCAGCCGTGGGACTAAAGTTATTTTATGATGGCATGCGCAATGGGATACGTGATGTTGAAGAAACCAAAAAATTGTTACCGGCTGTCTTGCTGATCATTGCATCAATTTATGCTTGTTTTTTGGGACTCTCCGGTTTCTTGCAGCATTTCTTAGATCAGCATAAACAATTGAAGTATCAACACAATAGGATGTTTTTGTTGGGACGATTGCAAGGGCGGTTACGCTCAAATCGTATTGTATTGGCAACATTATCCTTATTGACCTTAGTGACGATTTGTTTTCTTTGCTTTGGCATGAAGTTTAAAGAAACAACGGATTTGACGATTCATAGTGCAGCTCCTTTTGATTTACAAGTGATTACCCAACATCAGCAATATATCAAAAAGGCGGCAGGATTTTTAGCTGAAAAAAAGCTTACTTATGAAGATCATACGTATCAAACTTATACACATCTTAGGGATGATGTAAAGGTGAAACAAACCTTTGCGAAAGCATTGGATCATACGGCATATGATTCCACGTATTATCGGACAACGACCTTTATGCGTTATGCTGATGTACAACGATTATTGCAATTAAAAGGCAAAAAAGTACCTGCTTTAGAAAAGGATGAATACATGCTTGTTGTAAGTAAGAAGCAGCAGGAACTTATGGAAAGTTATTGCCGCAAGCATCCGTTTACCATCAATGGAAAGCCTATGAAACTGCGCTATGTCTGTACCGAGGAAATATTACAGACAATGTATTTTGTAGTTGTGCCTGATGTGTATGTGCAAGGAGTAAAAGGAGATACCTTTTATTATGTAGCGCAAAGTGCCAAAGAATTACCAAGTGCTTGGGAAGATCAACTTTATGAACGATGCAGCAATTCCCAGTTACAAGAGTATAGCAGTGTTCGTTTGCATAGCAGCTATGTGGAAACATCCATGTTTTCCTATGTGACCATTGTTTTTTGTTTATTCTATGCTGCTTTTATCTTCATCTGTGCTGCCGGTACCATCCTAGCCACGCAGCAATTAAGTGATCTTGAAGCCCAAAAATATGAGTATGCGCTTTTGCATAAAATGGGCGCATCACGCAAAACGTTATATCGTCTTTTACATTATCAGAATCTATTGTATTTCCTATTGCCGTTGCTGCTGCCTGCTTTCTTTATGATTCCCATACTGAACAGCTTGGATATTATGTTTACCACAACCGATGCGACAACACCAATGTATATGTATTTAGGAATTACACTTGCATTGTTCTTTACCATTTATCTTGCTTATTATGCATTAACCTATATCAGCTGTCGTCGTAATTTGGATATATAAAATAATAAAAGTATCGCCCATACAAAGTTTGATCGTTGCTTTCTATATAGCATTACGCTCTTATTGGCAACAGACTCACGTTTTATATAGAGTGGTTGATCTATGATATTCTTGCTTTTACGCGCAGGATCAGAGCATTTCTTTACCTTTATGTATGAATCTGTTATACTATTGAATACTACCAGAAGGAGGAAACATCATGTTTGGTTATGATTTCAATAGTTTTCTGCGTGAAATGATTTATCTGATACCGGCCGTGGCAATTGCTTTGAGCTTTCATGAATTTGCTCATGCGTTTGTATCCTATAAGCTGGGTGATTATACGCAAAAGGAAAGAGGTCGTTTGACTTTAAATCCTTTAAAGCATCTGGATCCCATTGGTACTTTATGTTTGCTTTTCTTTCAATTTGGATGGGCCAAACCAGTGGAAGTAGATCCTTATTATTATCGTAATAAAAAAGAAGGCATGATCTGGACAGCCTTAGCTGGACCATTGATGAATATGCTGATTGGTTTTATCTGTGTATTCTTATGCTATTTGATGATTCGTTTTAATTTCTATAGCAATTATTCAGGTGCTGTTGCCGATTATCTGTTTCAATTGAGTTATATGACTGCACTTATTAACATTGGATTAGGTATCTTTAACTTAATACCATTACCGCCACTTGATGGTTCTAAGATTTTAATGGGTGTTCTTAGTGAAGAAACTTATTTCAATTTGATGCGTTATGAAATGTATTTATCCTTCGCATTGATACTGGTATTGGTCAGTGGTGTATTAGATGGCCCATTGTTTTATGCAAGAAGTGCGATCGTCAATTGTTTCTCAACAATCAGTCGTGTGTTATTAGGAATGGGGTAAACCTGTTCCTTTTTTATGTGATGCAGGTGGAAGCAGATTGTTTTATGAAAGACGTCAATGTTTACATGACGTATAGAAGATGGAAAAGCAAAAATTAGATTATTCTGTGAATTTCATATTTGTGATACGAGTTTGATAATGAAAATTATAAATCAGTGAAAATTTTTTAGTTGATTAAGACTACTGTATAT
>NZ_CEVYEL010000022.1:0-41446 GCF_982403165.1 Longicatena sp. | reverse complement strand
ATCACTTATTATTGGTACTTTTCCATCTTTTGATGACGTCGCAGTTTCAATACATTCATCCTTGCGAATTAACATTTTGCCATCTACCGATACGATATCTTGCATGGCATACAGTTTAAATTCTGCATTTGCTAAAGGTTGTTTCGTATCTTTATCAAGTTTTTGTACATCAAGATGAACTTTCTGCCGTTTATTCTCAAACATACCCGCCAAAGCAAACACAATAGGCACCTCTTGGGTTTCATATTGTAGAGAAACATCATGTACTTCATTGGTTTGTATGAATCCTTCTGGCGCCTGCTGTTCTTTCACCATGTAGTTTCCAAGTGGTAACAAGTTAGAATGCGCCATACCGTTTTTATCGGTTTTAATGCTTTCCACTAATTGGTTTTTCTTATACAAAAGTGTCCCGCTGTTATCTGGAGCAAAAATATCTTCTTTAGCAAATATTGCAAATTGAGCATTTGGCAACTTTCTTGTTTCATATACAAATTGTACATTTCCTTTACCATCTTTTTTTACATCAGTCAAAACTTCTCCTTGTTTTTCTACGCTTATTTTCCCTTTAACCGAGATATCTTTCATGATGATGCAAATAACAGGAGTTGTACCATCTGGCAATGTTTCATACGCCACATTGGAACTGACTTTAAATTTTACGGGTGTCGTGTTTACCAAATAAGGTTTTGGAGCATTAGTTTCTTCTAATTGATAATTCCCTGGTTCTAAAACATCTCCAGTCATTACCGTACCACTTTCATCACTTGTCCAACTATCAACATAATGAGGGAAAGGATTCCATTCCCAATAACCAAAATATGAATTAGTATCTAAGTTTTTTATCTTAAAGGTTGCGCCAGAAACAGCAATGGTTTTTTGTGTCTGCGCATCTTGTTTGATGATAGATATCACAGCATGGAATTTCTTATCATTGAAAATACGCCACGTTTGTGGTTCTCGCTTATCTTCTTTTATGATAACCGTAAAGTCGTCAATCCTGTAATGCTCATCAGGTACCTTTGTTTCTCTTACGATATATTCTCCATAAGGTAATTCATCACTTAATGCATAGCCTTTCTGATCAGTTTTCATGATAGCTACGGTTTTACCTTCTGCATTTTTCGCAATTGGTGCTTTATCCCATGAACCAGCTTTATTTACATCTGCTTTTAATTTGATTGTAAATTCCGCACATTCTAATAGATCAGTCTCCCCAGACCCATGATCTGATATTTTAATAAGTTCAAATGCTTGTGCTTTCACTCTTTCTAAAACAGTCTGTTTCTTGGTAATGATTGCTTCACTTTGATTTACATAGTCAAGAATAACATTGTATGTTGTAGTATCTAAAGTATAGCCTTTACTTGGAGTAATTTCTTTAATGTAATAAGCACCTAGATATAAACCATCTTTTGATGCATTACCATCTGCATCCGTCGTCATAGTAGCCACTTTATCATCTGGCTTATAAAGAATCTCACCATCTGCTGGATCCAAGATATTGTCTTTTGCATAGATACCATAAATCGCATTCGCAAGAGTAGCATCACCCAATGGCTGCTTCCCTGTCTTACTATCTTCCTTACTTATCATTATCTTTCCAGGTGTTCGTACATTAGCAAATTCCGCTGTATAAGTTTTTCCTTCTTCACGTATCTGATACTTAATTTTGGTTTCTGAGTACGCATAACCATAAGGTGCTGTTTTTTCTTTCAAATAATAATCACCATAACGCAATAGATCCGTTTTAGCCTTACCAGCGCTATTTGTAGTGATGGTATCAATGAAAGAGTCATCAGATGCCCTATATACTTCAAACACGGTATGTGCTTTTACGATTGTCTTACCTGACTTACTATCTTTCTTCACTACCTGAATATATCCTTCAATCGGCTTATCTTCAACTGTGACTTGGCTATTTTGATCTTCAGTTTTGATTGTGGCATTATAAGTACGTGTACTCAATACATATCCTTCTGGAGCTACGATTTCTTTTATGGTATAACTTCCATAAGTTAATGCTTTAGATCTTACATAAGTACCAGCTTTTGTCGTTAATTGTTGCACTTCTTTTCCGTCAGCATCATAAATGCCATAGATTGCTCCACCGATAGATGCACCATTCAAGCTATCTTTCTTCTTAATTTCGATATAGCCTTCAATTGGTTTATCTTCTGCATTAATGGTGATAACTTCTTCATTTTCTGAAACCGTCACAGGATATTTTGTTGAATTTAAGACATATCCTTCAGGAGAAGCAATCTCTTTCACATAATAATTACCAAAGCGTAGATAGCCAGATTCTGCATATCCTGTAGCTCTGGTAACTAAACGCTGTAATTCTTGGTTTTGTTCATTATAGATACCGTAAGTAGCACCTTCGATTTGTTTTCCATTCTTACTATCAAATTTCCGTAATTTTAATTTGCCTTGTTTCCATTTGTTTGTAGCTGTATAAGTAGCTGTTTTATTAGCTTCAATAGTAACTGAATGGATTGTATTATCTAAAATCAGATGATTAGGAACTTTTGTTTCTTGAATGTAGTATTTGCCTGGAAGTAATTCATTAGCAGTAACTGTTCCATCTTCTCCGGTTGTATAAGTACCTACAGAAGAACTCATATCTTCATTTTTAGATACCTTAAAACTGGTACCTGCTACTTTATTCCCATCTTCATCTATTTTAGCAAGTTTAAGAGAGCCATATTTATTCACCTTTACATCAATATATGCAAAAGTAGGGTCATTCACCAAAAATACTGCCGTCTTTTGATGACCTGCAACACCATCCCAATACATAATGGAATCTCCTTGTTTTGATGATGGTACATTTGATAAGATAATTTCTGAATTATCTTTCGCAGATGCAGTTGCAGTAATGGTTAATTTGTTGCCACTCTTAGTCACGCTCAATCCATCACTTGATTTTACGTTATATTTAGATAAAATTCCTTTTGTATCAGTCAAGGTAATTGATTCACCAATATCTAAAGTATAAGAATTACTATCAAATGATGGTTTTGTGTAATAATCATTAACATCATCCATGATCTGATTTTCAAGAGAAGTCATACTCTCACCACTAACCTGAATATAGTCACGGCGATAACCTAAGACCTTTTCCCAAATCAAATTCTGTGTAGCGGCTGCCCACTTCTTATCGGTTCTACCACTATAGCCATAACCATAATAAGAGATATGGGATAGCTTTTTAATTAATGTTTGAGATAAAGTTTTATCTATATCGTGTATCCCATAAGATACTCCTTCTGGATATCCTACCCCTGGTTCAATACAGTACACATGTTCACCATCACGATATAGCATAGCACCTTGTCCATACGCTTCACCAGCCATACTCCAACCATCCATATACTTTAATGATGTATTTCCTGCAGCATGTATAGGGGCACTATTATTTAACATCGTTGTCAAACACACCGTTCCTGCCAAGGCTAGTTTTGGCAATTTTTTTAATTTGTCTAATAAGCCCATTTCACATTTCCTCCTTTATTGCTTATCTCTGTAACCCTCTTTCATTCAAAAAGCCCAGCAATGCCGGGCTATGGTGGTTTCATCCTAAAATAGTACATGTTATTTATTTTCCTCCTTGCAGCAATAGAAAAAGAGAGCGATTGCTCTCTTTACATATACATAATATTTTAATTTATTTTTCTAAGTTTAATGTTCCATATCCCAAAAGATTGTATAAGCTTGGACATGATTTATATTATTAAATAAAGGACCGGCAGTAAAACCCTTCATCCAGTATGGACTTTTCCTATCTAATGCCAGTCTTTCGCCATCATCCATTGCAGCTTCTATCGTTGGATAAACACCATAACCTCCTTTATAATTCAAAATCGCATTACAAGGTTTGTAAGGATCTTTTCCTAACGGACATAATTTCCCATCATCTTTCTTATTACCGGAAGGTTTATCCGTTTTATTTCCTGAAGAAGACGTATCATTCTTAGCAGGTGCCTTATTTGTGCTATTTGATTCATTAGATTTATTCGTATTGTTTGTAATATTGGTGTTGTTGTTATTAGACTGTCCCGAAACATTCGATGTATTAGAATTGCTAACTCCATTATTTGTAGGTTCACTTACAGGTCTCACAACCTTCTTTTTCTTTACCACAACTTTGAAGCTTTCTTTTGCTTCATTACCATTTACATCTTTTGCAAATACCATCACTTCATAGGTTCCTGCTTTTTTTGTGTTCAGTTTGCCGCTATCTATATAATAACCATTCTTTTCAGTTTTCTTATCACTATATGCTAAATCACCATCTACAGGATCTTTTACAGTTTTTATATTATTTCTAACATCGTATTTCTCGCCTGCATTTAGAGTAACAACTTTTTTCTTAAACTTTATGATTGGATATGCGGTATCCTCAACATCTATCACCATTTGTTTTTCAAGAGTTCTGCTTCCATCTGTAAATGTAACTTTCACTTCTTGTCGTCCTATTTTATTAATATCTAGATCCTCAATCTTAGAAACGCTCACATTCTTGTTCGATTTCTTAGCATCAATCAAAACATTCTTATGAATCGCATGACCATACTCAATAACGATGTTGTCATTTATCGTTACATCAAGCTCTGGTGTACAGCCAATACAGAACACACATAAAATGAAAAGATATCTCAACTTTTTCATATTCTCCCTCCTATACCATCACTATATCATATTTCCTTACTTTTCTATAATATAATTTCCATAATAAAATTCTTATAAAATCTTCATGACTCAGCCTGAACACTTTTTGACATTATCATTGTAACATGGAAAGATGTGCAGAAAACTTGCAATTCACTGGCAAAAAACTCGCAAAAAAAAGACACACACGAATTATGCATGTCTAGAAGTCAATTTATTTTACTTCAATAATCTTCATGGTATTTGTTGCACCATTTCCAACAGGATATCCCGCAACTATAATAATTGTTTCGCCAACTTTGATTCCATGTTCTTTAGCAATTGCACGTGCCAGTTCACATTCATTGTTCTGATTATTTGCAATTTCAGAAAGAACAGTTGTAACACCCCAGTTCATAGCTAATGAACGTTGTGTCTTTTCATCGAAAGTAACAGCAATTACTGGTGCCTCCGGACGGAATTTAGAAATACGGCGTGCCGTTGTACCACTCTGTGTAAAAGCAATTACCGCAGCAACATCCAATGCCATAGCTGTATCTGCTACAGAAATAGCGATTGCATCATTTTTTGTACGCTGTGAAGTTTTAATACTTGCTTTTAAACGTTCACGATATGGTAACGTTGGTTCCATCACCTTAGCAATGCGATCCATCGTCTGTACAGCTTCAATTGGATAAGCGCCGGCAGCTGATTCACCACTCAGCATAATTGCATCTGTTCCATCTAACACAGCATTGGCAACATCACTTGCTTCTGCACGTGTAGGGCGTGGATTTCCTTGCATACTTTCTAACATATGTGTTGCTGTAACAACTGGTTTTCCCATTTCATTTGCCGTTTTAATAATCTGTTTCTGATAAATTGGTACTAATTCCAATGAAACATCAACACCTAAGTCACCTCTGGCAACCATAACACCATCCGCAACATCTAAGATTTCTCTTAAATTATCGAAACCTTCTTGATTCTCGATTTTTGGAATAATCTGAATATCTGGTTTTCCTTCTTCACGAAGAATTTTACGGATTGCCAACACATCTTCTTTACGTCTAGTAAAAGATGCAGCGATATAGTCAACACCCATTTTACATCCGAAACGGATATCAGCATCATCTTTTGCAGAAATAAACGGCATGCTTAAACGCACTCCTGGCAAGTTACAGCCTTTTCTGCTTTTCAATGTATGTGGATTCTCGATACGGCATTTTAATTCGCCTTCTCTTTTTTCAAGAATTGTCAGACGGCATTTACCATCATCAATTAAAATCGTTCCATTCACTTCTACATCGTTAAATACTTCTGGACATTGAATGTGGAATTTTTCATGTGTTCCCAACATTTTTTCACGTACGATGGTAATAATTTCTCCTGTTTCATACGTTTCAGATCCATTTTCAAAGTCACCTAAACGAACCTCTGGTCCTTTTGTATCTAATAAGATTGCAACATTCTTTCCTGTTTCTTTAACAACTTCGCGAATGTTTTTGATACGGTTACCATGTTCTTCATAATCCCCGTGAGAGAAGTTCAAACGGATGATATTCATACCGTTTTCAACCAGCTTCGTCATCATTTCTTTGCTTTCGGATGCTGGCCCGATCGTACAAATAATTTTAGTTTTTCTGTTTTCAATCATAAACTGTTTCCTTTCCTAATAACCTATTTACCTTTTATATGCTATACCAGACGCTCAAACAGATTCTGCAACTTCTTACGTGATTCTCTTGGCGTATTCAATGCCTCTTCAATAGGAACTGCAATAATCTGATTGTCTTTAATGCTGACACATTGTCCTCCAATACCCTGCATCAGCAAATCAACTGCTTTTTCACCCATACGGCTCGCTAACACACGATCCGTCGGTGTTGGTGATCCTCCACGCTGTACGTGGCCTAACACGGTGGCTCTGCCGGAAAACCCGGTATTTAAACTTACCTTCTTGGCAAATTGGTGAACATCGGTAATTTTTTCTGAAATCACAACAATTGCATGACGTTTCTTTTTGATCAAATCTAAATCACGCAATCTCTCCAGCACTTCGCCTTCCTCAAAGCCGGTTGAAGATGTAATAACGATTTCAGCACCGCACGCAATGCCTGACCAAATGGCCAAATCACCACAGCGGTTTCCCATGACTTCAACAATGGAGCATCGATGATGAGAGCTTGATGTGTCTCGCAATTTATCGACTGCTTCAACTATTGTCGTTAAGGCTGTATCAAAACCAATCGTAAAGTCCGTACAAGTGATGTCATTATCAATTGTGCCAGGTAAACCGATACAATTAATACCCATTTCAGTCAGTGCTAAAGCACCACGATAGGAACCATCACCACCGATAACAACGATTGCTTCTATTCCACGTTTTTTCAGCTGCTGCACTGCTTTTTCGCGTACATCCGGATCTTTAAATTCCGGCAATCTAGCAGAGCCTAGAATCGTTCCGCCGCGATCGATGATCTCACCGACACTGGCTTTTGTTAAAGGTTCAATATATCCCTCTACCATACCCTTGTATCCATCATAGATACCAAAGACTTCGATTCCACTGTTCAGTGCAACTCTTGTGACGGCGCGAATTGCTGCGTTCATTCCCGGTGCATCTCCACCAGAAGTTAAAACACCTATGCGTTTTACCATAAAAATTCCTCCATTCACGGTTATTATGATACCATTTTCTTACAATTTTTACTAGCATTTATTTCCTTCTTGAATTACCTTTTACAAAAATTTCAGTTGATAATGTAGAAATTCGCTCTAAAAGCCGTTCTGCAGCCATTGGCTCCATCTGTTTTCCATTACCCAGTGCCCATTTTTCCTTTAATTCCTGCATCCGATAATTACTTGTAAAAATTGTTAATTTCTTACCTTCCATACGCCCATCTAAGATAGGCAATAGGATATCATCACGACTCCATGAGGTAACACTTTCTCCACCAATATCATCCAAAACTAAAACATCTACATGCCGTATACTAGCCAGTTTTGCTTCCATAGCTAGCGGTTCTTGAAACATCATTTTTAAATCAGATATGAGCTTTGGTACATTGACAAAAGATACACTACGCTTTTTTTTCGCAAAATAATTACACATACCGGCGGCTAAATAGCTTTTCCCTGCTCCCGGTTTCCCCCATAAGTATAACCCTTTTGAGCTATCTTCATCCATGATGGTCTGCAATACCTGCATGACAACGCCTTTATATTCACCGCTTTCTTCTTTTAGATCCAGTTTTGCCAGATCCACACATAAATAGGATTGTGGCATATCACATTGGCGATATTGTTTTTCATGCGCATATAACTTTTGTTGTTCGATTTGATAATGACAAGGCACCAGTACATTTTGTAAGATACCATCATAGCGTAACTCCATACGTGTTCCTGTCATCGGTTGACGACAAAAGCTTATGCCCTGGCAATGCTCACATTTCTTCATTACATCGCAATAATCTTGAAATCTTCCACTATGTGCTTCGACAAAAGCAGCAGTTTGATCATACTGTTTCAGCCATTGTTTAATCTGTGGTTGCTTTATAAGAGCAGCCACACGCTTTTGTTTTGCTTTTTTTTGTTCTTCACTTAATGTGAAGGAAAACTCCACAGGTTCCATCATTATTCACCTCGCAGTCGCTCCATCATCTCTTCTAATTCTTTATCATCTACCGTCTTGTTAGCCTTTTCACTGCCTTCATCCTCTTGTTGAAACCATTCCGGCAGTTCCTTCTTCTTTGTTTTAATTGGTTTTTGTTCTTCTTCCTTAATATGTGCTAATGCTTTTTCACTCGTATCAATGTTTAAACGTACCCAAACACTAGCGATTTTTTCAACATATGACTTACTGAAACGCTGATTTGTTTTTTCCAATACATATTCAATCAATACATTTACAACTTCTGGTTTCATCTTAAAATCAGTGATTAGCGTTTCTATCAAATAGGCATCACTGCGGCTAACTTCAATCCCATGCTGCTTACTTTGTAAAAAGCGCACCGGTGGTAAAGCATATGGATTTTTCACATCAAGATCAACCATAACACTGCGTTTGGCATTGCGCACCTTACGTTTCAATAGTTCGGCATTTAATGTATTATCTTTTAAATTCATACTTTGCGATACATATTTTCGCATATCCATTTCTGAAATACCATGAATAGTGGCCAATTCTCCAATTAAGCGAAGATTTTTTTGATTGCGACAGGTAAGCGGAAACAGTGTTTTTGAATATCCTGTTAAAAAGCGATCATAATTGAAACTTAATGGAATATCGCTCATCCGCTGCATATCATCCTCATCTGGCTTTAATTTCTGAAAATTCTCTTCTTCACTGTCTTTCCACTGATCTTTAATGATATTTTCAAAAGGCATGGTGATTTCCTGATATTCTTCCTTATCTTCCAAATCATGAGCAAAGCACAGTTTATTGAATTCATATACCTGTTTTCCCATTTGTTTAAGATATAAACGGCCAAACACCTCATGTCGTAAGAATGTATTACCTTCTTTTGGCATGAATACCTGATAAACATATTGATCATCAACAGCACGATAATACGTTTTTACTAACAGATATTGTTCCAAAATATGGCGATTTTTCTCAATGACCTCTTTGCTGAGACCACTGATTTTTTCTATCAAGAGATGATTGCGTATTTTTTGGTTTCTTGTGCCAATGGCAACCATGGTGCTATAAAGTATCGCTGCATCTTGACCAATCAAAGGATAATACAGCATGACAAACGCAGCATGGCGTTCCTGTGTCATTTCGCCGATGACTTCAATGCGGCATTTCGTCATAGCCCCCACAGCATCACCTCCTAATTACTTTCAGTATATCACAAATCTGCCTTTCCAGATTTTCTTTATTCGAATTATTATACAAAACAACATCCGCTTTCGCTATCTTAGCTTCTTGCGACATTTGATGTGCTAAGCGTCGCTTCGCCTCTGCTTGTGATATATGACGATACTTCATCAAACGTTCTAATAAAAGCGAGTTTTCACAAGCCACGACCCATACAGCATCAAAAAAGGCTTCCCAACCTACTTCAAATAGCAATGGTACTTCAACAACAACGATTTTCTCATCCGCATGTAATAAGAGTTCCTGCTCAATTTTGGCTTTGATCAAGGGATGCAAGATGGCTTCAGCCTGTTGTTTATGTAAAGGATCTTTAAAAATTAAATCACTCATGAGCTGTTTATCAAGCTCTTCATGCTCATCTAGCAATTGATTACCAAAAGTCGCTATTAGCTTAAGATAACCTTCTTCTCCTTTTTCAAGGAGCTTCGCATTGATAGCATCACAATCTAAAACGGTAATACCTTTTTCTTTTAATATTGCGATCACACTGGATTTACCAGCTCCCATCACTCCGGTCAAACCTATTTTTTTCATCGTTTTCGCTGGCATGTCGGACAATAACAGGTACCTCTGGTCGCTACTGTTATTTTTTTGATTTCTCCTTGACATACCGGGCATTTCTCTCCTTTTTTCGCATGTACTTTTAATTTCAATTGAAACCTTCCATCCACGCCAAGACTTGAGGTGTAAGAACGTATTGTCGTACCTCCATAACGAATAGCCCCCTGTAAGATTCTTCTCGTTTCCTGCAACAGCCGTTCAAAATCTTTTTTTCGTAAATGATAAATCTTAGTTTCTGGATGCATACCTAGTGCAAAGCAAATTTCATCAGCATAAATATTACCAATTCCTGCAATTACGCTTTGATCCAGTAGAGCAGCTTTTAATACGATCTTTCGTTTATGTAATGCATGATATAAATAAGTGGGTGTTAAACGTTCATCAAAGGCATCTAAGCCAATATTTTGAAAGCATGGATACTGATGGATATCCTTACGTTTCTCATATAAATACATTTTGCCGAATTTGCGAGTATCATGATAGCGCAATTGTCTGCCATCCTGTAAATCAAACAGCACATGCACATGCTTATCATAAGGCTCATCACTTTTTTGAATATAAAACTTCCCTTCCATGCGCATATGGGCAATCCACATCATGGAACCTAAATCAAATAATAAATACTTACCATAACGTTCATAATGCTGAATCGTTTTGCCTTTGATCTGTGCACAGAACGTTTGGGGTGTAGGATAAGCAATAATGTTATCCCATAATACATGACAATCCTTGATCGTCACATTGCCCAGTTGATGTTCTAAGGTCCTGACTACAGTTTCTACCTCAGGTAATTCTGGCATATCTTCACCTACTTTGCATCATACCAACTCTTGCCGATATTTGCTTGTGCAATGAGCGGTACTTTTAATTTCATAACATTTTGCATGCCTTCTTCTACAATTTGTGTCATCTTATCAATTTCATCTTCACATACATCAAAGATAAGCTCATCATGAATCTGTAAAATCATACGCGATTTCACCTTTTCTTCCTGCATTTTTTGATAGATGTGTATCATCGCCATTTTAATCAGATCTGCAGCGCTTCCTTGTATTGGTGCATTCATAGCCGCCCGTTTTCCAAATTCACGCATCATATAATTTTTATCTGCTATCTCTTTTATGTAACGACGTCGATTATATAATGTTTTCACATAGCCATGTTCTTCACAGTAAGCAATAGTCGCATCCATAAAGGTTTTGATCTTCGGATAGGAAGCAAAGTATTTTTCAATAAAGGTATGAGCTTCTTTCCGTGAAATGCCCAATTGCTCACTTAGACCGAAATCACTTTGTCCATAGACAATACCAAAATTCACGGTTTTCGCACTGCGACGCATATTGGCATCTACTTCATCATGTGAAACATCAAATATTTGCATGGCTGTTTTGGTATGAATATCGATATCATGGTTAAACGCATCGATCATCTGTTCCTCATCTGCCATATGTGCCAACATCCGCAATTCAATCTGTGAATAATCAGCAGATAACAGAACATGTCCCTCACTTGCCACAAAGGCTTTGCGGATACCTTTTCCTTCTTCATTACGTACGGATATATTTTGTAAATTAGGTTCTGAAGACGATAATCGTCCCGTCTGTGTCTGAATCTGATTGAAAAGCGTATGTATTTTCCCATCTGCCAAAATATGTTTTGCCAAACCGATTGCATATGTACTATAAATCTTCTGATATTTGCGATGCTCCAACAACAGAGGAATGATTGGATGTACATGCACAAGTTTTTCTAAGACATCGGCTGCTGTACTACGTTTCTTGCCTGCCTTTAAACCTAATTCATCATACAATACAGATGCCAACTGCTTAGGTGAATTGATATTGAACTCCATCCCTGCTATTTCATAAATCTGCAAACTTAACGCGTTGATCTTAGCTTCTGTTTCATCGGCAATTTTTTGTAAAACTGCCTTATCACAATATACGCCTTCTTTTTCCATGGCATACAATACGCGCGTTAATGGCATCTCAATTGTATCAAACAAATCCTTCATTTCCATTTCTTGCAAGGTTTCATCTAATAAAGCTACAATACTATATAAATTTTCTGCCTGCAACATAGCATATTTGCTTTGTTGCGCAAAATCGATGAGTTTTGGCTTCCCTTTTTTGCCATAGATATCCTCTTTATGAATACTTTGATCAAAGTGATATTTTTCTGCCAACTTCTCATAATCAGAAATGGTTTGATCAACTAAAAAGGCTGCCAGCATAATATCAAAGTTCACATCTGCTGCGATTAGGTTATTTTTATGACAAGCATGATAGAAGTTTTTCGCATCATAAACCGCCTTGTCATTTTTTGTAGCTAGATACTGTAAAAACGCCGGATCTTTTCTTGCATCTTCTAAAGTGATGTATTCATTTTTATTTTCTTTGCTTAATGCAAAACCATATAATGTAGCATCATAATAATTTTCATTATCGATATCTGCATAAACAACACTATGTCCATCATAAAATGCTTCTGATATCTTTTGCACTACTGCATAGGTTCCATCACGCGTTACCTCTTCTTTTTTACGTGTATTTTTTGCAAAACTATTCATTTCATATTTTATATAAAAATCATGCAGTTCTTCTTTGGGAGGCTGCAGCATCAACGCTGTAATATCAATAGGCAAGGTTTCATCGGTTTTAATTGTTGCCAGATATTTTGATAAAAAGGCTTTTTCCCTATCTGTTTCCAATTTTTCTTTCAGTTTTCCTTTGATTTCCTCAATGTGAGCATAAACATTATCAACGGTATCATATTCCTTTAACAGTTTTAATGCTGTCTTTTCGCCAATACCTTTTACCCCTGGGATATTGTCTGCACTATCTCCCATCAATGCTTTCAAATCGATAATCTGTGAAGGCTTAATCCCCATTGTCTCCATCAATTTTTCTTCATTCATGACCTCAATTTCACTGATACCTTTTTTCATTAGATAGACATCGGTCGTAGGATCAATCAATTGTAATAAATCTCGATCACTTGATAAAATATGAATCTCTAATTCAGGATGCTGTCGTGCCATGCAGCCTATGATATCATCTGCCTCAATACCATCGCATTCATAACGCTGTAAACCATACGCATCCAAATATTCACGAGCAATTGGAAACTGCACGATCAATTCTTGATCTAATTCTTTACGTGTCCCTTTATACTCCGTATAAGTTTCATGGCGAAAGGTTGGTTTTCCACTATCCCAAGCCACTAACACCATATCCGGATGTATCATATCAAAGGCTTTATTAATCATTGTGATAAAGCCATATACTGCATTTGTCGGTATTCCATTGCTGGTTTTCATCATGCGTCCATATACGGTTGCATAATAGGCACGAAACAGCATGGAATTTCCATCAATTAATAATAGTTTTTTCATAAGCTCCTCCATATTTATTTACATTGCTTTCGATAGCATGCATTTTTATCTTTTCTTGATTATTTTACCACGTCATAGCACTTCTAGCACGCTTTCTACTTGGAAAGTAAGAAAACTTTATCCTGCTATAACACTGCTGATTGCTCTTTTTTATATGACAATCCACTACATCTTTGCTTCTTAATGAATCTTTCTTTTATGATTTCATGATGCATTTCTAAACAAAACATGTTGCAATGCCTTTACATCTTCTTCTTTATATCCTTATCCATGAGAGCGAATGGAACATGCTTAATTTGCATAGTATTACAGCAAACGCAAGAAAAAGGTCGTGTTGACCTTTTACGATGCAATGGATTCTAAGGTTTCCAAATTTTTATACATGATCGACATATAGTCTTTTCCAGCCTTTTGATCACTTTCTTTTAAACTGGATACATTATTTAACTCAACGGGAATTAAACCAAGCTCCTGGATTAATTTTTCTCTGAGCCTTACCATATCTTCTGGCAAATTAGATTCCATTGCCATATAACGCACATGATCATTTCGAATACGCTTTTTTATGATTTCTAACTGATCCTTGGTTGGCAAGGCACCATATTTTGATAAAATGACCGGATATACTTCTATACCATAAGACTTCTGCCAATTTCCAAAACTTGGCGTCATGGATACAAAAGCAATATTTTTATGCTGATCGTGAATACTTTGAAAATCGGCATCTAAACGAGCAAGATCCATTTCCAATTGATCATAATTTTCATCAAAGATCTTCTGATATACCGGATATTTATCAACCAGATAATCGCGTATATCACTCGCCATGCTGGTCATGGCAACCGGATCCATCCACAACATAGGGTCATTATCATAAGTTTCTACACTGTCAAAACTTTCTCCTTCATAATAAGGCGACTCTACGATAGCACTGACATCATTTACATAGGTCGTTGTATATCGTTGAAATTTATAGATGGCACTTTTAGTAGCCAAATCTACCATATCCGTCTCTTTACGAATATCATCCGCATACATCTGCATATAAGGCTCTAAGGAGCCAATGTAAAACAATGCATCTGCAGATGCTAGAATATCCTTATAATTCGCTTTGATCTGTGCTCGTTGGATCATTGTATTTTCGCTTATATCCTGACTTTTTACATTATCAGCGCCAATGCGTTCTACTAAATACTGTACTGGATATACAGTGGTTGCAACACTTGGCGTTTTTTCTTCACAACCGCTTACTAAAAGAATGCTCAGCAAGGAAACAAATAGTAATTTCTTTTTCATAAGGTCTATGCCTCCTTGCCTCAAATTATAACATAATTCGCAACTATCGCCTACTCCTGTTTTCAAAGAAATACGACTTCAGCCACTCTTCCTCTTTCATCCATCCGCGCGAACATTTTAAGATATTATAGCGTCCCCGATATAAGTCATGATGCTCATGGAAAAGAGGCGGATAAGGGATTGGGTGCAGCAAACGATAATGATAGAAACGCAGTGTATCACAAGGCAAATTTTTCCAAGCGACATATTGTTCACATAGTAAACAGATGCACAATAACCACATCGAAATACCCTTACAAAAAGAAGAACACATAAAGAAAAGCAACAGCAAAAAGCTGCCGAAATAACAAATGCGATTCGCAGTTTGAAACGGAAAAAAGCAATGCAAAAAATTTTGTAACAGACGTGCTCCGTCCAAAGGATAAATCGGCAATAAATTAAATACAAGCAATGCGGCATTGATCTGTAACAGATACGTATAAAATGCCAGTGATAAAACACCTTGTTGATACAGAAAGGAAAGAAGCAATGGCTGTAACATATGAGTGAATGGACCGGCTGCTAATATAAGTGTTTCCTTGATTAAGCTGCCATAGCCAATATAAGATATTTGAGCGGCCAAACCAAAAGGATATATGATAATTTTTCGAATTGGATAATGAAAAAGCCGGGCAATCAAAATATGCGCCAGCTCATGAATGGTCAACATCATAAAAATATACAGAACGATTTTTTGCATAGGTACGATCCGTAATAGGAACAGATATGGCAACCATAAAATGGATATACTAAACGGAATTTTCCGCAAGACCTTTTTCATAGGAAATCTCCTTATTATCTTTTAGAAAATCAATCGTTATATGATTTTCATACGTGCCTAGCATCTTCCCTTTCAGAATACGTTCATCAGCCTTTACATTGACTTCTTTTAAATGTCCATAGGTTGTCACAACACCATTATCCTGTTTTAAAGATACACTGCATTCTCCAGAATCACTCCGTTGTACATGCAGTACTACACCATTAAAAACCGCATATGCACTATTTGTGCCATTTTGATATTGATTATCCTTGATTGGCGTATAGGCAGGTGCAGCACTGACAGCTTCTTCTTTTAAAGAAAACCAATTATCAAAAGGTATCCATTGTGTCAGTGAATCCAATTTGAAATTTTGAATATATGCCGGCATCTCGATCAGCTTCAGCTTGGCATTTAACATTAACGCCAACACGACCACACAAATCCCCATTGCCAGCATCACCGTATGATAAAACAGGCGAAATAGGGAGAATGAGTGTTCCTTTTCTGTTGCTTGTGTTCCTCTTCGTTTACGTATACGTTTTCTTACATCATTCAGATCGCTCATATCATCCCTCCTACAATACAGCATATGCAAAAACATAACCAACTAGAACAGGGTAACAGGATAAAAAAAAGAGGAAATGCATCCTCTTCTTGGTGTTATGTAGATGGTGTATCGTCTATTTCTGTTTTCATCGCCTGATTAAAGGTGCTATGTTCATGACGTTGTTGATACAATTCACTCGTTGTTTTAATAGCAATCACAAGTGGTACAGATACCATGATGCCGACGACATTGCCAATAACTCCTCCGGCAAATACCGCAAATAACGTAATTAACGGTCCTAATGCACTTCGTTTCTCATGAACAATTGGCGAAATGACATAGTTATCCACGTTGCTTAATACGATAATACCAATGATCAAGGCTGCCAAATTGCTTGATGGAAGTGTCAGCCCGGTCAAAATACCGATAGCATTTGCCACAGTACCGCCAATATAAGGGATTACCGCGCCAAGTGCTGAAATGATTCCAATAATCAGCCAGTCATGATGACCGACACAGTAATAAAAGGCACAATATTCAACAAAACGAATCAAAATCAATAAGGCCATGCTTTTTAAATAAACCGTAACATTTTCATCAATCTCATGTAAATAAATATCACTGTTTGGAATAAACAAATGAAAAGCTTTTTTCACATAACCTTTCATACGGTCAAAATCAAACAGCATATAAATGGCAATGATGATCGTAAATAAAATATTTGTCACATAATCCAAAATCGTACTCATCCAAGATGGCAGGCTTGATACAAGTCCCGGCATCCAATCATCATAAGCTTCCAGCAATTTAATGATATTGTCGGTTAGACTATTCACAAGTGAGAAATCTTTTAGATTACCAATTTCTTTAATCTTAAAGCTGATCCATTGCACACCTTGAATCAAGGAAGAAATGAATTCATTGATTTTCGCATATAGCATAGGCAGCAATAAGACAATCAATATCACCAAAATCACCAAAATGATGATCCATAGCAGTAAGATACTGAAATTTTTATTTAACCCTTTTGCCTTCATATATAAAACAAGCGGATTCATGATGTACGCCAAAGCAAAGCCATATAAGAATGGCTGTAAAACACTATAAGCAATACTCATCCAATTTCCCCAAATGCGCTGTGTCTGCATGAGCAGAAACAAAATGATCAAGACTCCGATGATCTTCGCCATCGCATATAAAGAGAACCGCTCATCTATTTTCCTTAATATTTTTTTCAGCATTTGAACACCTAGCTTTCTATTTGTTATTTTATCATGAACATCGTAAAAAAACTAGGAAGTTCGCCATTATCCAAACAGTTTTGCCAATATTGTTTTGGAACGATATTTTGGCAAAGCGCTGGTTTCGCCTAACAAACGCTTTACGATACAGTGAAAACAACTGTATAATTGGCTATCCTTTCGTCTTGTTAAAGGTGTTCCATGATTGTTTGCACGTATCATTTCCTCATCTTCAAACACATATCCTAAAAAATCCACTGCTAGCCATGACTTTGCTTCTTCTAATGTTATACAGATGCCTTTTTCAATAAGTCTTGGCTGCATGCGATTCACGATAAAAGAAATTTCTTCCATTCCTTCTTTCATTAGAATACCAATGACACGATCAGCATCCTGCAATGCTGTGACATCTAATGTTGTGACAACAATTGTCTTTTTGACACAGGCAATGGCCTGTAAAAAGCCACTTTCAATTCCAGCCGGAGCATCTAAGAGCACAAAATCAAATTTCTGCTTCAACGCCTCAACGATATGAGGCAACTCATGTTTTGGAAATTGATCAATATGGATAGTCTTACAGGCAGGCAACAAATATAAATTCTCTTCCCGTTTATCCTTGATGATGGCTTTTGCCAACGTACAGCGCCCATCTAACACATCCTTTAAATCAAAAATGACCCGATGTTCTAAACCAAGCATGATATCTAGATTTTTCAATCCCAGATCCATATCAATCATACAAACCGTAAAGCCTCTTTGAGCTAATAATGTTGCGATGTTTATGACGGTACTACTTTTCCCTACACCGCCTTTTCCGGAAGTTATTGCAATTGCCTCTCCCACATTCTCTCCTCCTTTAGTTGTTTCAGTTTCACTGTGCAATGCTCATAATAAACCTCTGCTGGTGAAAAAGATGTCAGATTTTGAAAGCGACTGTCACAGATGCGCACATTCCCTTGCATAGCTGAAACGTATAATTGACAATGGGCATGCAAAAGGTCCACACTCCCATACATATTTCCTAACACATACAAAGAAGCTTCGCTCACAACATAAGCCTGCTGTTCAATGGTGCCTAATAAAAGGATTGGCTCATGAAAGTGATAATGCTCTCCATTCCCTAACGTTTTCTGCAAAATCTTGATTCGCGGTTTTTCTGTTTCTACATTGCAGCCTTTCATGATGATATGACATTGTTCACAAACTTGCAAAATAGCAAGAAATTGCGCATCATTGATCTTTGGCAAATGAAAAAAGACTGCAAGCGCAGATGTATGGAAAATACTACATTGCAGCAGTCTATGATGTAATTCTTGTAAGCATGCATCAAAATCGTCAAATTCGACAAACACATGATAATCCTTATTTATTCCTTTGATTTTAATCTGAACCATTCGACCTTTTCCCCTTTTCGTATCCGACGGGCTTTCATTTCCAGATAATCGTCTTTGATTTTGATCAAATAAACAATGACCATCGCTAAGATAGCATTCGCAAGTAGGGTCAATAATTCATAGCGTTCTGCCCAAAGTGTCAAAGACATTTCTGTCATTCGCTGAAAGCTCATGTAGAAGTATATCAAAAGGTCTTTGACGAAAATTGTCACAATTGCTAGAATTAACGATTCTATTAAGGTATCGGTCATATGCTTGCTCCAAAGATGTAGCAGGCAGGCAACCAGAGTATAAACAATTGCATAAATCAGAAATGTATTCGCAAAACAGAAATCATAGATCATTCCACAGCCAAAGGCAAACAAACAGGTGTCTATCAGATTAAACTTGCGAACAGTGAGAATCATTGCACAAAAACCCAAGTTTGGAATAAACATCAATGTATCTACCAAATAAGAGTTGGGAAATAAAATCATCAAAACTTCATCGATTAGAAAACAGAAAACAACAAAGAGAAGATGTGTCATATCACTTCTCCCCCTTTGCGCCTGTAATTACACGCACCAACGTGAATTCTTGAAAATCATCAACCGGACGTACATAAATAGTCTGTCCACTTTGATTACTTAAAGCTTGAATAGAATCGACATTACCAATCAACAAGCCGCTAGGATATCCTCCACCCATGCCACTTGTAATGACCTGCATGCCTTCCTTCACTTTATCCGTATCATCATATAAATATATGACATACATGCCACGCTTGATATCATAACTTTGCAATACGCCATCAACACTTGTCTTCTTATCAATATTGATCTTAATGGAAGCTGTCGTCGTCTTGTCTTCACTCGTTAACAACTTCACGACACTGGTATGATTTGACACACTGGCAACCTTGCCGATCATACCATTTACCGATTCGACTGCCATGCCTTCCTTAACACCATCTCTTTTTCCAATATCGATGGTAATAAGATTATTCCAACTTGCCTGATCACGGGAAATCACATGTGCCCATGTCATGGTATATTTATCTTCGCTCTTTTGCAGTTTCAAAGCCGCTTCTAGTTCTGTGTTCTTACGGCGTTCGTCATCATATTTTGCCTTGTAAGAAGGATTTTGGCTAAGTTCATAGCGTAGTAAATCATTTTCTTCCTTCACGCTCCACAAATTTGCCAAATCTTGCAGCCAATCTTTTGCGGTCATTACCGGATGATCGATCAGCGCATATTTCAGCATACTGATGCCATCATAGCCTAAATTGCTTGTTAGCGTACCACTCATGCTTTTCAAAAGAACACCCAATGCCACAAAGGCCAGGATGATTCCGATTACTATTTTCTGAAGTCGATTAAATTTTGACATCTTATCACCTATTTCGTACCTCTCCATTATAAAGGGTAAAATGAAATAGTTCAATCCATAAGTCGTTTTTGTCGAAAACTTATGTACGTATTCCGTGCAACGATAATATGATCAATCAATGGAATCGCTACCATTTTCCCAGCCTCTTGAATAGCCTTTGTTAATGTGATATCAGCATCACTTGGTGTTGCATCGCCAGATGGATGATTGTGAACGCAAATAATCTTTGCACAGCCTTGTTGCATCGCCTCTTTAAAGATTTCTCGTGGATGGACACTTGCAGAAGTTAATGTGCCCATAAACATAGTACGATAACATAAGACATGATTTCTCTGATCAAGAAACAACACTAAAAAATGTTCTTGTTTAGCATAGCCGATTTCCTGATTCAACCATTCCAAAATATCCTGTGGTTCTTCAATTTGTTCCTTATGCATCACTTTATCAAAAGCAATGCGTCGGCACAATTCAAAAGCGGCATTCAATTCAATGGCTTTTGCTTTTTTAATGCCTTTGATACACATAAGCTCTTGTATACTGGCATTTCCCAGTTCTCCAAGTGTTGCTTTTAATGCTAACACCTTATCTGCCAATTCTAAAGCACTTAGCGATTGCGTACCGCTTCTGAGCAATAATGCTATTAATTCTCGGTTACTCAAAGCGTTTACTCCATACTGAATCGCCTTTTCACGTGGCCGCTCTTCTTCTTTTAATTCTTTAACTTTCATCTTTGATCCTTTCCAGTACTTCACCATATTCTTTTTTATCAATTAGGGTAGCCAACTTCGCATCCGTAATGGTTACACTTTTTTGAATATAGTTGTACTTCTTCTTTTTCAACACAGACTCTACCTTCTTTGTTTGTTTCTCATCAACATCAACACCACAAACAACCGCCGTTGTCTTTCCTTGTTTCCAAACATAAGATGATATGCCTTCCTTTTTCAGCTTTTGTTGCATATCGTCAATACTGTCTTGCTGTTTGTATAACCCCACCTGCACCATATATAATGTCCGTTTTTGTGCTTCTGCATCGGACAGTGTTGTAAACAGTGCATAGTATACGATGGAAAATACTATTGAAAACAATACTGCAAAAAACACAATTAATCGTTTATTCTCCATATGCCTTACCCTCCTACCCTTGTATATGTGTTTTGTGCATGAGAAAATGCCGATACGACAGAAACAGACAAAGAATCCCTTCCGTATACATATACGACGCAATCATGCAAAAAACGTAAAAATTGCGCACATATTTCACCAACAATTTTTTATAAAGGTTATTCCTTACAAGACATATCGTAGAAAGTAGTAAATTCTTATTGACATTTATTTGAAAATAAGTAAAATAATAAAAGTAACCTTGGAGCGTTGGCCGAGTGGTTTAAGGCACCATCTTGGAAAGGTGGCGTAGTGAAAGCTACCGTGAGTTCGAATCTCATGCGCTCCGCCATGGAAATTATCAGCCCCTACTACCGTAAGGTAATAGGGGCTTTTTTTACTTCAGCGTTTTCGTTTACGATGCTCTTTCATCACCGCAAATAACAGCCAACAGCCTAAACCAATAGCTGTAATATATCCGATGAAACCTAATGCCGGAATGCCAAATACTTTTGGGGTCATCTGTGTAGTACACAGTAATGAACTAGCCATTAACAACCCAGCACTGACAATACCAACAGTCAGCTTATTCACCATATGATTAATAGCAGTCATTGGTACATCACTGCCCATGACATCTAGATTAATTTTTAAACGTCCTTTCATAACCATTTGCATGACTTCATATAACTGAATCGGCAATCGCATGCCATAAGTAGTTGCATCATACAATTGTTTGCCATTTTTGGTCAGTTCTTTTTTTAGGTCCCACTTTTTTACCATCTTTCCTGCCACATGATTTGCCGCTATAGAAATAATGTTAATACTTGGATCTACGATTACCATAGTGCTTTCTATCGTGACTAGCCCTCTTGCGAGCATGCTAATACCTTTTGGCATCGATATTTTATGCTTATGTGCAATCGTAAAGATTTCCTGTATCGCTACACCAAGATTGATTTCTGCCAATTCCATTTGTAGATAACGGCGCATAAAGCTTTCCATATCATCATAAAACAAGGCATGATCAATTTTAGCATCATGGATACCTAAAGCCAAAACGACATCCACTAGTTTCTGGGTATCATTATTGCCAATCGCCATGACGGCGTTTTTCATTAAATCTTTATCTTGCTTGCTAAGCATGCCCATCATGCCAAAATCAATCCAGACAATCTTACCATCCCGAATACGCAAATTGCCCGGATGTGGATCAGCATGAAAAAATCCATCATCTACAATCTGTTTGATATAGTTTTCTGCTAACTTAATCGCGATTTCTTTACGGTCATAGCCTTCTTTTTCCAAAACCTCAAATTCATCGATTTGTAAGCCATTAATATATTCCATGACTAAAACACGGCTCGTGCTGTATTCCTCTTCTATCTTAGGAGCACCAATATATTGAATGTCCTCATTAAGGGCAGTAAAACGTTTGGCAAATTTAGCTTCGTTAAGAAAATCCATCTCCTCTTTGGCAGTATGCCAAAATTCATCTAAAACGATATTAATGTCTACTACACTGCCTAATATTTCATTGAGATGTAAAAGTTTACTAGCTCTTCGCACTAATGAAATATCACGTTCCATGGTCGCATAGATGTTGGGGCGCTGTATCTTAGCAACAATGTCTCGTCCATCCTTCAGTTTGGCTTTATGAACCTGAGCGATTGAAGCACTACCTAAAGGCTGTACATCAAAGTCTATAAAAACATCTTCTAGATCCATCCCATATTCTTCTTCGATGACATTACGTACCGTTTCCATATCCATGGGAGCAACATTATCTCGTAGTTTGATAAGTTCTACGCAATATCGCTCTGAAAACATATCCTGCCTTGCTGACATGATCTGTCCGATTTTGACAAAGGTAGGGCCTAGATCTTCTAAAATTTCACGAAATTTTATTGGATCGACACCTTTCGTAATCTGATGCTTTTTTAGGATACTAATGATTTGAGCAAGTCGGCGTTTACTGCTTAGACTCTTATTATTTGTCTTCTTCATCACTCTTTGCTTGCAATTCTTCAATCTTTTCTTTAATTGCCGCAAGTTCTTCCTTGCTCACCTTTTCCAGATCTTTCTTAATACCTTCTGCATCTACAGGAGTACTTAGCTTTTCTTTGACCGCATGTTTTAGTTCTTCATTTAACACTTTTCCCTGCTCTACAGTCAATTCACCTTTTTTAACTAGCTGATCTACTAATTCTTTTGCTTTTTCTGCTGTTGTAGCAGCTGCACCGATTCCGGCAAGAAATACTTTCTTTACATCATCACTAAAATTCAACATAGTAATACATCTCCTTTGGATATTTTTTATTACTTTTATTTTACCACGTTTTCTATGCTTCGGCACAAAGGAAATACTTTTTTCCTTCTGAATGATCTGCTTTCCGTATGATATGTTCCATCTTTTCAACAAAGCCTTAGAAATAGTAGACTTTTCCCTATCTTTTCGTTAAAATGAAACTGGTGATGAACATGAGGAAATATGTTTCTTTCATAAAATTTCTTGATCATGCACATATTGCTTATAACGAGGTACGCATCGTGAAACAGCCATCTTATCTAAAACGTTATTTCGAGCAATATAAAGCATATTATAAATTATTTTTGATTGGGCATAATTATGCGGGTGAGTATGAAAAATTGGAAGAAGATCTCAAAAATGTGACAAGCAAATTAACATAATTTGTCTTTTCTTTCATTCAATGTTAAAATAAGCTGCATTGGAGGCGATAATTTGAAACGATTTCGATGGATGGCAATCATCGTAGCTATGCTTATGGTATGCGCAGGCTGCAGTGAAAAAGAAAAACAACCGACACCAACTGATGTAACCAAACAATTTCTGACAGCAATCCAAAAGCAGGATGAAACAGCTTTAAAAACATCTTCTCAATGGAATCTGGCAAGCATGAAATCTTTACAGATGCAAGATGAGGATTATATAGATGGCATTGATCACGAATTGCAAAAAGCTGCACATGATACGATGTATGGATTTCAATTCACGATAAAAAAGGAAACCATAAAGGATAAAAATGCACAAGTCGCTATAATCTTAAAAACAAAAGATATTCGTAATGCTGTAAAAAAAGGGATGAAAGAAGCAGAGAAGAAAGTGGAAAAGCTCAGTAAAGATAAGAACTTTTCTGATCAAAAAGCCCAACAAGAAATACTTACCACGTTATATACTTATATTCGTGATAGTAAAGAAGAAAAAGAGCAAACTGTTACTATTTCCTTACAACAAAATGATGGTGTATGGATCGTGAAAAAGGAAAATCAAGAGTTGGAAAAAGCATTATTAGCTAACGGTGAAGAACTGATTCAATTGATTCAATAAAACAAAAGGCTGTGACAGCGGAGAACATCCGTTATCACAGCCTTCATATTATCTTAAAATCCCATTCCTACCTCTTCAGGAACGCTGGCATTACTTGCCCGTAAAACTCTAACTCCCAGCGCCTTGCACACTTGTAAAAAGTCCGCTTGCAAGCCATCATCCCCATGTTGATACCGATAAGCCATGATTGTATCATGTTCAACATAAATAGCTTTCTCTTTTAATATTTTCGCTAATTTATGAAATGTATGATCCATAGAAAAACTTGGTTTTATCTGACAAATCTTAATCGCATCAAACCCTGCAACCCCATCAAATAATTGACTTGTTAACAAGGCGTTCATAGTTTCATAATAGCGACGATATAAGAAATTAGCATTATACTTATTCCACATCATCTCATAAGATTCATTCCATGAAAAAGCAACATTATCAATAAATTCAATATTGCCGACAAAAACATCATATGGATACGCTTGCTTCAACTGCTCAAGAAAACGTTCGTGTTGCGGCAGATAACTGACACATAGACCGAATTTTATTGCTATTGGGAACTCCTCTTGCTTCATTTCATCAATAAAATTTTGATATTCACAAATAGAGCATTTGGTTATATTATTATACCATTGATTCTGACATGGATAAGTTGCCCGTATTTCCTGATACAACAATTCACATTCTTGAAACTTATAGGTTGGCTCTAACACATAAAGCTCATCAATGTGTTTCTTTTGTGCTACCTTGCTATATTCCATCAACAACGCTTTGCTGTAGGATCCCTGTAAAGATACATGTGCATCTATCATATGCTAATACCGTATCTTTTTAATGCGTCCAAAACCAATCGTGCCAGGTCCGGCATGAGACATAATAACCGCTTTAAACACTTGCTGTTCTACCGGTTGATGAATTACCTCTTCCAATTGAAGCTTTAATTCATTGCTTACCTCACGATTATCAGCATCAATGATCATCCAATCATATTCTGCCGGATCAATGTCCTTTATAACATAAGCAATTCCCTCTTTGTATGCTTTTTTCAAGGTACGTACTTTATCTACTAAATCAATTGCCCCATGTTCAACCTTTAGCAATGGTTGAATTTTTAATAAACCTGCTAACGCTGCAGCAGCTGGCGAAATTCGGCCGCCATTCTTTAATGTCGTCAAATTTTCTGGGATCAAAACGGCAAATAGGCTGCCTTCCTTCTCCAGTTTTTCTTTTACTTGTAAGCTTGTATATCCCTTTTCAAACATCTTACGGGCCGTTTGCAACATTTTGACAACAGGATAACAAACATATTCACTATCTACTACTATGACTCTTCCTTCATATGCATCAGCCAGTCCGATAGCAACATGGCAAGTTCCGCTTAGTGCTTTTGATAAAGGTAAATAAAATACTTCATCGTATGTTTGCAATAAGTCATCCCACATCCGCGTAAGATCTCCGATGATGGGCTGTGCTGTTTTTACCTGATCACCATTCTTTAATGCCTGAATGATATCTTTGTCAAATATTGTCTCTTCTTCAATAAATTCTTTTCCGTTCATGCTGATCGGCATGCGGATGACATGAATATCCAGCTCTTTTGCTTGTTCTTTGGTGATATCTGCGCTGGAATCACACATTAATGCTATCTTTTTCATGGAATCACTCCTTACGTGCAATTATAGCAATTTTACTTTAAAATCACAATACAGAATTAAGAATTACAATGTTTTCAAGGGCAGCCTCTTTGAGCTACGTCATTTCTTCTTTCTTATTTTTACGACACGTACCGTTTATCCCCATCGTCCGCGCATAAAAAAACCGGCGATGCCGGTTACCTGTTCTTATATGGGGCGGACGATGGGGATCGAACCCACGCATGACGGGACCACAACCCGCTGTGTTAACCACTTCACCACATCCGCCATGATTTCTTTCATCAGGCGAGTTATATTATATCTTATCCCTTTTTATTTGTAAATAGTTTTTTTAATTTTTTTATAAAGACAGGAATGGAATCGTAAAGTCCATTCCTGGTGTTTTCTTTAAAACGGTTGGGATCTTCGCTTACACCTTACTTTTTCATCCAAGTTATCAACCTTGAGTTGCATCACAAAAGACCGGTTAAACCGGTCTTCACTGCGCCTTAATGTAAAACAAAATACTGCTCATACCATAATAAGAAAGAATAGACTGTATAAATCTTACGCTGATAATTTCCTAAATTATTTTTATGATCTTCAAGCCATTGTAAGATTAACTTCTGGTTGAAGAACTCTGCCGCATATGGTTTTTCAAACATCGTTTTCACTTTTGCATAATACGCTTCTTCTCGCAGCCATACACGCAATGGAACAGGAAAGCCCATCTTTTTACGTTTGCCCCAATCACTTGGTATATTTTTCATAGCCGCCATACGGAACGCACGTTTGCTTTCTTCGCCTTTTATACAATATTCACTTTCCAGCGATTTTGCTAAGTTCCAAACTTCTTTATCTAAGAAAGGAACACGCAGTTCCAAGGAATGTGCCATCGTCATCTTATCGGCTTTTAATAAGATGTCATGAGGCAACCATAAGTGCATATCTAAATACATTTTCTTATGTAGGTCATCTTGTTCTTTTACACGTTCAAAGTAAGGTCGTGTAACATCCTGATAGCATAAAGCTGTTTTATAACCATCTGCCATGACCTCATCCGCATCTTCATTATCCATAATAAATGCCTGCCCGATATAAGAATCCTCCAAAGAAGTAGCATTGCGTTGTAAAAAGCCCATACCTCGTTTTTCAGCTCTGCCTTTTGCCCAATGCCCTAACTTTTTGCGTAATGCAGCAGGTACGATTTTTTTATAAAGTTCATCATTTTTGTTTTCTTTATAAGCATCATATCCGCCAAACAACTCATCGGCACCTTCACCACTTTGTACAACTTTCAGATCCTCCACAGCCATTTCAGATAAATAGAATAAAGGTACAGCCGATAAATTGGCATGAGGTTCATCTGAATAATATTGCACCTTTGGTAAAGCATCGAAGAAATCTTTTGAAGTTAATGTTTTTTTCTTGTTTTTCAGATGTAGTGTCTCACATAAATCTCTAGCATGGGTCGTTTCATCAAACCCTTGTACTTCAAAACCAACAGAATATGTTTTATCCGGACGTAAAACAGATGCAATATAGCTAGAATCTACACCGCCGGATAAGAAAGAACCTACCTCAACATCAGCTATCTTATGATAAGCAACAGAATCCTTGACACTTTGATGAATGCACTCTACCGTTTCTTCTAATGATCTTGACGTTTCCTCAAAGGCAAAGGTAAAATAGCGTTTCACCTTAAAGTCACTGCCATCATAGGTAAAACATGTACCTGGTTCTAATTTATAGACATCTTTGAACATTGTTTCTTCTAATGGATTGTATTGAAAAATCAAATACATTTTTAAAGCATCTTTATTCACCGCTTTGTGAAAAGCTGGATGAGGTAAGAAAGATTTAATTTCTGAACCAAATAATAAGGTGTCGTTCATCTTAGCATAGTAAAATGGTTTAATGCCAAATTGATCGCGTGCGCCAAACATCGTATGTGTTTCCTTATCATAAATCACAAAGGCGAACATACCTCTTAACATCTTTACGGCATCTTCACCATAGGTTTTATATGCCTGTAAGATAACCTCTGTATCGCTATGTGTCGCGAATGTACAGCCATGTTTTTCAATCAGTTCTTTGCGAATATCCTGATAATTGTAAATTTCTCCATTGAATACGATGACATGTCTGCCATCCTCACTGTGAATAGGCTGAGAGCCTCCTTCTAAATCGATAATACTTAAACGACGAAATCCCAATGCTACATGATCATCTAAAAATGTTCCATCACTATCAGGGCCACGATGAGCAATACATTCACCCATCGCATCTAATATCTGTTTTCGATCGTAATTACCAAAACCGTAATAACCCGTAAATCCACACATTGTTAACACCTCTTTACGCTATTTCATGCGTTATCTTCCAGTATCCTGTTTGTCTCATATAGATAATTCTTTTGAATAAGACAGGAATCTTATTTATTATAAAGGATGTACAAACGTTTCTCAATAGCTGATTGCAAGAAAGCTATTAATAATTCTGAAAATTGCGGATACTGTTGTATACTTTTACAATTTGTACAAGGAAATCGATGCGTTTAAGAAAAAAGGACAAGCGCAATGTCATGTCCTATTGTGAAATGCTTCCTATTTGATTCTACCATAAAGAGGTTTTTCTTTTCTCTTCGATCCATTTGCATCAATCAACAAGCTTCGTATTATGGAGCACTACTTCCTGCAACACCTCGCCAATTGGATCATGAATTACGATATCTGCTTGATCATCCATTGCTGTTACCGCTTTATTTAACAGCACCAAGGTCTTACCTCGAAAATAACGCAATAACCCCGCAGCCGGATAGACAACTAAAGAGGTACCACCGATAATCATCACATCTGCATTGGCAATCGCTGTCACAGCTTCCTCCATTACTTGCATATCTAGTGATTCACCATACAACACTACTTCTGGTTTGATGGTATGATGACAGTTCGGGCATTTAGGAATGCCATCTTTTTGCTTCAGCATATCCTCCAATGTAAAAAAACTATGACAACTCTGACAGCGATTACGATGTATGCTGCCATGAAGTTCTAACACTTTTTTACTGCCTGCTTTTTGATGAAGTCCATCAATATTTTGGGTAATCACAGCATCTAATTTCCCCAATGCTTCTAATTTTGCTAAAGCGAGATGTGCTGGATTTGGCTGCGCATTCGGATAGACCATCTCATGAAAGTAAAAATCATAAAAAGCTTCTGTATGCTCATAAAAGAAATCATGAGATATCATTGTTTCCGCAGGATAAGGATATGTTTTTTTGCTATATATACCACTTTGTGAACGGAAATCGGGGATATTACTTTCTGTGGATACACCAGCTCCACCAAAAAAGACGATATGTTTATTTTCTTCTATAACCCTTTTTAATTTATCATACATATTTATGCTCCCTTTCGTATTTGGATATAACTGCCTTCTCTGGTTTTAACAACAGCGATACCTGCCTGAATATTTTCCTTTAAAATTTCCACATGGGAAATGATACCAATCATGCCTTTGCCTTGTGTCATTGTCTGCAAGATAGCCAATGCGTCCGCTATGCTATGCTCATCCAGAGTACCGAAACCTTCATCAATAAACATACAATCAAAACGGATTCCGCCATTCCTTGCTTGTACGACCATGGATAGTGCTAAGGACATGGCTAAGGATACTAAGAATTTTTCTCCTCCACTTAAGGATACCACATTTCGTGGTTCCATGGAATAGGTGTCAAAAATAGATAGCTCTAAGCCATATTTGCGACTTCTTCCAGTTGTATCATCATTGCGAAAAATCTGATAGCGACCTTCATGGATATGGGCTAACAGCTTATTGGCTTGGGTGGTGATGTTATCTAATAATACCCCTAAGACATAGCGTTCTATGCCAATGCCTTGATCTCCGCGCATAGCTTTTACAAAGTGCTGCATGCGAAGATAATCTGGTTCAATAATTGCTAATTCTTTCATTTGATTTTGTAATGCAGACAAAGTGCGCGCATAGATCTTTTGTTCACTTTGTCTTTGCGCTAAGCGTTCCTGTATTTGCAACAGTTCTTCCTTAAGTTTAGCATCTTGTGCAACAAGTTTATCTAGATCAAGCCATATGATCTTAGCCAAGTATTCTTCTTGTTTTCGTATTTCTTTTTCTAAATGAGTAAGGTTCAAGAAATAACGTTCAACCTCACTTGCATTGTTTTCAATATCCGTATCAGATGGCATTGTTTCCAGTTCCACTATCTTGACCTGTTGTTTGATAACTTCTTCTTCCAGTTGTTCTTGTTGTTGCTGTAACTGTTGCTGCGCCTGTCTATATTCCTGTTCGCTGGTCTGATAATGTTCAATAGCCTTATTGTATTCAATGATGCTTGCTTCCCTTTGCTGAAGCTGTAGATTCTTTTGCTCTTGTAAGTATTTCAGACTCTTTTGCTGTTGTTCATATTGTGTCTGCAACTGCTTTAAATCTTGTTGTGGAAGTCGCTTTTGTAAGGCAGCTACTTCTGCTTTGGCCATTAGATAGTTTTGTTGCTTTGTCTGCTCTTGTAAAAGGGAAGCTTCCAATTGTTCTTGTCTTTGCAAAGCACTGGATTGTAATACTTGTAACTTTTGCCGCCTTTGGCTCTGCCTTTCTTCTGCTTTAATTAGCTCTCTATACTGCTTTTTGATCTGGTGATATTCTTCCAAAAGGAACGGTTTTTGTAATAATTCCTGTATCTGCGTTTGGATATCCTTAAGCTGTTTCTTTAACAAGGCATAGGCAGCTTGTTGCTTTTCTTCTAAACGATACAGTTGTTCTTCCTTTTGCTTTCCTTCTTCCAACTGTTGTTTCAAAGAGCGAAGCGTAAGCAAATCAACGGCGGCTTTTTGTGCTACATATGGTTTTGGATGATGAAAAGAACCACAGACAGGACATGGCTTTCCTTCCTGCAAGCTTTCTGCCAACTGTAAAGCACTGTGTTCTAAAAATTGCTGATACAATGCATCATGTTGCTGCTGCCGTTTTTTTAAAGTTTCCTGTTGTTGCTGATACGCAGATTGCGCATTCATCCATGCCTGTTTCTGCTTGTTCATCTGTTCTTGTAACGCTGTTTGTTTTTGATAACGTTTTTCTGCTAGCACGTAATACTGCCAATCTGCTTTGAGTTGTTCATGTTGCTTTGCTTCTTGCTCAAACGCTTGTATTTCTTGCTGCAACAACTGCTGTGTCTTTTGTAATGCCATATTCTTTTGCTTCCATTCGATATTCTGTTTATGTATTGCCTGGTATGCTGTTGCCAGCTGTTCACTTTGTTGTTTTTGCTTATCAAAGGTTTTTAACAACCGCAGTTGCTCTTCGCACTGTAGCAATTGTTCTCTTGCAGTCTGTATTTGTTCTTCATAGCCCTGAATGCTTTTATTTTGCTCATCCAAACAAGCATATTGCTGGCTAGCTTTCTGTTTTCTGTCCTTTGCCTGTATATATTGTGCTTTACGTAATTCCTTCGCTTTTTGCAAGCGCTGCATTTCCTGATACATATGCCGCAGTTGCTGCATCTGCTTCCAACGCAGTACCTGCTCTTTTTGTTGCTTCATTTGCCCTTCTTGTTGCTTCTCTTTTTCACATTGTTGTTGTTTCAGCTTATAGTCTTCTTTCCAACGATGATATTCTTTCTGCTGTAGAAGATCTGCTTGAACGTTTTCCTGTTGCTGTAAAAGTGCGTTTTTTTGTTCATTGTCCTGTACAATCTGTTCCGTGAGCGAAGCATAGGTTTGCTGTGCTGCTTGCATGCTTTCTTCATTTAAAGAACGTAAATCCGCTGCCATTTGCTGTTTTAAAAGATCTAAGGCATTCCGTTTCTGATTCAGTTTATCTGTAAGCCATCCATTTATAGAGCTCCAGCGTTCCATCTGAAATAATGTTTTCAGGATATCTTGCTTCTCTTCACTACGACTTGTTAAAAATTGTTCAAATTTTCCTTGTGGCAAAAGCATCACCTGCACAAATTGTAAATAGGATAAACCAATCAGTTCTTGTGCCTTTTCTTCGACACTACGCAATTTAGGATTCTCAAAGAAAGGATGAAAGCAACCATCGATCATTTCACCAGCATCGACATTCACTTTATATGCCTTTTCTTTATTTCGTTTGGTGCGAACTTCAACACTTCGAAAAAATCGATATTCCTTCTCCTTGATCGTAAACGTAAAATCAACAATCGTAGGCATTTGCTCAGAAGCAAAGCGAGAACGCATACTTTCCAGATCTTCCCGCTGTCCACCGCTGCTCTTTCCATATAAGGCATATGTCATGGCATCTAACAACATCGTCTTGCCACTTCCGGTTTCTCCTTCCAAAAGAAATAGGCGATCCTTCATAAATTGTGTAAAATCAATTTGCTGTTTCTTTACATATGGACCAAATGCCTGTACTTCCAATCGTTTTGGCAGCATTCCCTACACCTCCTCAAGCATAGACAGACCCTCTTGCAAGAGCTGAATATCTTCATCACAAAGAGTTTCCTGAAACATGTCTTGAAAGTAGCGTTTCACGATATTGACATCATTTAATCCATCTAGTTGCTCAACATCCAATGAAATTTTACTCTTTATCTGCTCATTTTTCCCACTCAACTGTAAAAGTCCTGGATAATGTTCCTGAAAATAAGTCAGCATTTCATACGATACACACACATCTAACAATTGCAATTTTACATAGCCCTGTGGATATCCGTCATCAACTTGTCTTAGCTGTTGCAGATATGATAAGCTGCCTTTTAGAACATAAAGGGGATGTAAAGGTTCTATGGTACGTGCATATACCTTTTGATTGCATGTATCATATAGTAGCACCTGTTTCTGCTGTTCAGCTTCTGAAAAAGAATACGGCAATAATGATCCACTGTAATATACATGTTCCCCAACCTTTTGAGGACGATGAAGATGTCCCAAAGCTACATAATCAAATTCTTCAAATAGTGTGGCAGGCACCAGATCACTGCCTCCTACACGAGCAAATCGATCACTTTCACATACACTGGAGCCCGCAATAAAAGCATGCGCTATTGCAACATGGCATAAATTTTTCTCCTTATGCAGATGAATATCTTCACAAATAATACGAAAAGCCTCTTCTTGTGTTGCACATGGTTGTTCATACACTTGAGCTACCTGTGCAGGATGTAAATAAGGAATTGGATAAAACATTGTATCTTTGATCCGTAATCCTTTGACCTTCTCTTCCAACTTGCCATAAATATGCAGTCCCATAGGTGCCAACAATTCTGCACAGGTAGCCAGGCGAACAGCCGAATCATGGTTACCGGCAATTACTATGACCTGCTTTTGTAATTCTAAGCATAACATGCTCATACAACGATTATAAAGTTCAATCGCTTCTTTGCTTGCCAAGGTCGTATCGTACACATCTCCAGCAATTACGATTACATCCACATCTTCTTCCATAACGATTTTCTTTATTTGCCATAAAGCATATTTTTGATCTTCCAGTAAAGATACCTTATGCAAATCAATGCCCAGATGCCAATCCGCCGTATGTAATATTTTCATTGTGATACCCCGTTTCCTTTTATTTCTTCGCATTATTTTCGTCTAGTAAATCAAGATGCCCTATTCTCATATTCTATTTGATAGCATTTTGATATTATATGCAAATAGGTATTCCTCTTTCTATTTGCTACCAGCTTACATCGTTTGACCCTTCTATAAAAAATTGAAAAAAGATGGCGAAAGATCCTCTCACACATCTTTGTGAACTACGCATTGTAAAAAGCTGAGGAAACGCGGTCATTTTATCACGAACCATTTAATTTTCATTAGGATTTGCCTGCGTTGCGTTTCCCTTTTCTAATGTAAAATCAACACTGTCATTAATATCCTCAAAAGCCCAGCGGATGGAAAATTGCTGATACTCGACTGGATATTCATACCATTGGAATTCATATGTTGTTTTCGCGATAATCATTCCATTTTCTTCTTTATATTTCGTATCAATATAATCCATACGATTATAATTAATCGTATCATCCAACATGATCAATTTGGGCACCTTAACCGGATGTTCCTTTTGATATTGATATGTTAGTGTTACTCTAGTACGTCCCTCTTCCTGCTTCACCTGTTGATCAAAACGAACGACATATTTCACAAATACATTTATTGTCTTTTTGATTTCCTTACCATTTGCCTGTGTAATGATCAAGGTAAAATCATTATCCCCTGTCGTTAAGCCATAGCTATCTCTTGGTAAAGTCCAAGAGCTATAGGAAGATACATCAATGGGATTATCCTTTGAATGATACAAATGAACACTTTCGATTTCAGTTTTTCCTGCAGAATAGCTCCAATGGAAATGAATTTGATCATCCATGCGATTATAGGTTCCTAAAAATTCGGTAATCATAGCATCTTCTTGCGTAGGTTCTTCTTGTGTCGGTACATCAATCGGTGTATTGTTTTTCTCTACTAATTTCTGGGTTAGGATATAGATCGTTAAAGATAGGATGATTAGCAATAAGACACTCAGCAGTAATACAAAAAATTTGTTTCTGCGAATAAACCCTTTTTCTTTATCCATACGATCTCCTCCTGTTCATGTTTTTATTTATTATACTGTTTTTTGGTGAAAAAAACCACTCTTTCTCATGCCTTTACAACAATTCCCTTAGCTTTTCCTAATAATGGCAGACGGCTCTTAAGAAAAAAAAGCATCCGTAATGGACACTTTTTCAGCCTATTTTGTCGGAACTAAAGGCACGACAATCCCATGATATGTTTCGTCAATATAGTTTTTCACATCTTCTGTATTTAAGGCATTGATCAATGCTTTAATTTTCTCATCATCTTTATGTGCTGTTTGTACAGCGATGATATTGCCATATGTTTTTGCAGCCTCACTGTCTTTTGATTCGGTTGTAAGAACATTTTCACTGATTTTGGCATTTAAAGCATTATTCCCATTAACAACGGCATAGTCAACATCTTGAATGCTGGCTGCACATGTTTCTGCCTGCATCTCGATAATTTCGACTTTAACATTATATTTGGCGATATCGCTCTTTGTTGCATCTACACCTTTTCCATCCTTCAAAGTGATGATGTTATTATCCGCTAATAATTTTAAAGCACGTCCACCATTGGTAGGATCGTTAGGTACTGAAATTTTCATACCATCTTTCACTTCATCCAATGATTTATGATTTACCGAATAAATACCGATTGGTTCAAAGTGAACAGAGAACACACTTGTGATCTTATCTTGAGCACCCGCTTTTTTCGCCCAATCATCCATATATGGTTTGTGCTGGAAGAAGTTTGCATCCAGATCACCATCTACTAATGCCTGATTTGGTTTTACATAGTCTGTGAATTCCGTAATTTTCACCGTATAGCCTTCTTTTTCCAAAGCCGGCTGAATATGCTTAATAATTTCTGCATGAGGTGTTGTACTAGCACCAATACGCAATGTCTTATCTTCCTTACCTGTATCATCACTTTTTGCGCCGCAGCCTGCAAGTAAGACAACAGCTAAGAATCCTGCTACTAATTTTTTCATTGTTTTTTCCCTCTTTCTTTCTATTTTTTTATATTTCATCCAAACCTGCCTGACAGGTACAACACATTCGACAGATTCGGCTTCCTTGTTTTAATATATGTTTCATATTTCACCTCTAATGGGTGGTTTTCCGGATTAAGATATTTCCTACACCCTGAATCGTTGTCGTAATCAACAATAAGATAATCACACAAACATAAGTCACATCATTTTGCATACTATTATAACCATAGCGAATAGCAAAATCACCGATGCCACCACCGCCGACAGCACCGACCATGGTGATCAAACCAATCAGTGAAATCAAGGTGATCGTTGTTGCACGTATAATGCCAGGAATACTTTCTTTCAAATATACCCGAAAGATAATTTCCATTGGCGAGCTTCCCATTGCCTGACTGGCTTCAATTAATCCGCGATCGATTTCAGCCAATGCACTCTCTACCTGACGGGCAAAAAAAGGAATCGTTCCTACCATTAAAGGAAACAAAGCTCCGCGCAAACCAATCGTCGTTCCCGCAATAATGCGTGTCATTGGCCCTAAGAAGAAAATCAAGATAACAAAGGGAATCGCACGAAACAAATCAATAATTTTTCCCAAAATGAAATAAATCACTTTATTCTCTAAAATATCACCACGTCTTGTAACAGTTAAAATAACACCAAATAATGTACCAAAAATAAAGGATACAGCACCGGTAATTCCCAACATGATAAAGAAGTCAAGAATGGCTTGCCAGAATTCCGGAAGTTTATTCATAATGTTTGGAATTAAATCATTTAGTACTTCTAACATTCTTTCAGCACCTCAACTTTCACATCATGTTTTTCCATATAAGCAATTGCATTTTGAATATCTTCTTTTTGGCCACCAAAGATTACAACCAAATCTCCTAATGGGCTGTCTTTGATGATTTCTACATTGCCAAAGATGATATTCGTATCCACATGGAAATCACGGGAGATTTCGGATATTAACGCCTTCGAAGTATTTACCGCATCATAATTTAATTTCACTAGATGCTGTCCTGGTTTTAATTCTGTTAATGCACTACCCTCATCTACCATTTCGTAAATACGGGATATATTGCTTGTAGTCGCAATGAAATCTTTGGTTACCTTCGCCTGTGGTTTACAGAAAACTTCTAAGATATTTCCTTCTTCTATGACTTTACCTTTTTCCATTACCGCAACACGGTCGCAAATTTCTTTTATAACAGCCATTTCATGAGTAATCAAAACGATGGTAATCCCCAGTTTTTCATTTACCTGTTTTAATAATTTCAAAATGCTCTTCGTCGTTTGCGGATCTAAGGCACTGGTTGCCTCATCGCATAATAAGACCTTTGGATCATTTGCCAAGGCCCTGGCAATTGCCACGCGTTGTTTCTGTCCACCGCTTAACTGTGATGGATACGCATCTTTTTTATCGCCTAAATCGACTAATTCTAATAATGAAGTGATTTTCTTATCCATTTCCTCTTTTGATAAGCCACTCCCCTTTAATGGAAAGGCGATATTTTGATATACGGTACGTGAACGCATCAAGTTAAAATGCTGAAAGATCATACCGATTTTCTTACGCACCTCACGTAATGCCTTTTCACTCATTTTCGTCAATTCCTCGTCGTCAATCCAAACTTTGCCGTTGCTAGGGCGTTCCAACAGATTGATACAACGTACCAAGGTCGATTTACCGGCACCGCTGAAACCAATGATGCCAAAGATTTCACCATCCTGGATTTCCAGATTGACCTCTTTTACTGCATGCACATCACCGGAAACGGTATCAAATGTTTTACTGACATGCTCTAAACGAATCATCCAACTACCTCCTTCTTATAAAAAAAAGCTCTCATCCATTAGGACGAAAGCTTGTGCTTATCGTGTTACCACCTAAATTCACCCATCTTTTGCAAGATAGATCTCATCAAGTACGCCTTCAAACAGAAAGTTATACTCTATCGCTGTAACGAGCGAACACGTCATAGCCTAAACGTTCTTCGACCATGCGACTCCAAGACCATTTTCAACAGCTTCGCTTTATCCTCTTGCACCAAATGAGAACTCTCTGAGAAAGTATACACTGTCTACTCTTCTTTTCTACGTCATTTTGTTTACGTGAATAATGTTACTTTATTTTCCTAGATTCGTCAAGTGAAATAAAACAAAATTCTGAATTATTCCAAATAAACGCTTCTTCAAACGTTTTGTTTACTGTCACACATAAGATTGCCACCAATATAGCTTTCGGATAAAACGAACCTATTTCAATTGGAAAAACCATATAGCGAGACACTTTGCTCATACCAACAAAAGCATATACGACACAATAATGATGTTGATTCACTCTTATTTCATCGTACAACACAGAGGAAAGTTCCTGTCACTAACCAGTATAAGAAGTAAACAGCATTGACTCCAAAAATAATGACAAAGAAAAAATTGCTTTTCTTTCGAGTGTAATAAAATTGCGCCAAATTATATAAAAACATGCCTATTTGGGCAAAGCTATGAAGATAATAATAGCGATCTGTATATGGCGGCCCTATAAGCCAAACCACAACATCATATACAATCAACACACTCATAATAACACGAAAGCTCCATGAACTGGAACGCTCATCCAAATAGGTTATTCGCTCATCACCATGCTGATTCTCTTTGCGCGCTTTCTGCAATAGCTCTTCTTTCTCCATGTCTTATTCCCCTGTCATTCTCCTATGATGTAGTATCATCGTATCCTTTATCAAACGTCAAATAAAGTTTAGCACATTTTAAAAGCTTATAGCAAGTGTACTTTGCATAACGCCATCCTTACACCCTTATGCATTGTTTACAAAAGACACATAAAAAGATAATAAAAGCAGCTATCTAGTTGTCGAAAGTTTTCTTATATCCAACAGCAAAAGAAGCATCGTCTAGCACAGAGAGAAAGCAAAGCTTATGGAAAAATCTTAGCCAAAGCAACATTTACCTTATTTTCACAAATAATAAAGAAAAGCGATTTGCTATAGCTGTAAATGCAATGCAACTAGCTTTAAAGAACTCTGTAATATAAAATCCGCCCCTAAGACGGATCTTACCCTATTTTATATTTAAGCTTGTACGTTTTCCCCTCACTTTCATCATCAAAATATTCCGTATAGCTAAAGATGATTTTTTTGGCTGTAGATGAAATGATAAAGATCAAAGAGCCATATATTTCTTCCATTGGTTTTAACGCATATTCATCAGGAAGCTGATTTTTTACACCAAAATAATCCTCTGCTTCGAATGGGCCTTCCTCATCAAAAGTTATCATAAAGTCATCCTTGTACATATTTAATATTTCATTTGTTATATTTTTGATGCGGACATGCAGCATTAGAAACTGCGCTTGCTCCTCAACTACAAAATCTTTTAATTCCTTACCCGGTAATTCAATTTTTGTCACCTTGCAAGTAAAAAAGATTGTTTGAAATTCATTAATGAGAGCCTGATTAGGACAATAATCACCTGTCAGAAGCACATTCTGTTTTTCCTTTTCATGTTGTATGATTTCCACTTGTTTTCACCTCTCTAACATACTATATGACGAAGAGCTGAAAAACTGTCGAACTTTGTGTTATATGAGCAGATTTGGATAGATGCGGACACCTTTCTTCACGATTTGCGTTATATGATTCTCATATAAACCTTGAAACAGATGTGATAAAGAATTACCATGACAAATCAAGATATCCGCCTGTTTTCCTTTTTTTAATACACCAACATGGGGTAATTGTAGCGCTTTAGCAGGATAGCATGTCAATGCCTTTAAAAGCAATAAGGCATCCATGCCCTGCTTGATATGTAGCAACTGTGCCAGCAATAATGGATCCTGCATGATGAAATGGTTATCTCTGGTACTAATACAAAACCGTTTTTTGGTATATTTTGTTGATGCTTTGATAATAGCATTCCCATATAGAATAGGATAGGTCAATGCTTGTTTGGGGACAATATCCATTTCAAGAAAGGATTGTGCATGGCTATCCATCGCCATCGTTAAGACCCCATGCTGCATATACTGCATGCGATATTCTTGCAACTTTCTGGTTTTATTCCATTCATCACATGCAGGGTAAACTGCATCAGTTTCAATAAATGCTGGAATCGCAAAATGACTGCGTCCTTCTAAGATTCGCGTATCTTTATCCAAAAGATGTGTATAGCTTCCCTCACCGATTTCCAATATGACATCATGATGCATTGCCAAATAGGCGTGTGAATAAATAACATCTTTTTGTTTAATTGTTTGCATAGTATAAATTTTCTCAAGATTTGTAATGAGTAACGTTGCTTTTTTCTTCATGAATTCTCCTTATAGACTTCTCTTATTATATGACAATTTCACACAGAAAGAAAAGTAAATTATGATATAATTAAACAAGTAAAGGAGGGATGTTATGTTTGATTGGCTAAAAAAACACTTCGAGAAAGAGAATCCAGCAACAACCCCAAAAACAAAGCCTGTAATCCTAACAATTCATGGCTATGGAAGAAGACGTAAACATGAATTTGATAATCTTGCCTTATGGGGTAAAAAAGATGGATATGATATCGTCCAGTTTGATATGTATGATTTATTTGATGAAGAAGATCATGATTGGATGTGCTGGGTACAACGTGCAAAAGATCAGCTAGATCAATATAAAAAAACAAATCGCGATATTTACCTAGTGGGCTTTTCTATGGGCGGTGTTATAGCTTCTTATTTAGCCGCTATGGTACCTGTAAAAAAATTAGTTTTACTTGCGCCGGCATTTAGCTATATAAATATGGATATGATTACGGATGCGATCACCAAATCGGCAATTTCTTTATGGACCAATGATAAAAAAGAAGAAATACAACTTCCCCGTTCCTTTTATAGTGCTTTTAGTGAACTCATTAAAAACCTTAAAAAGTATATTACAAAGGTTGATTGCCCAATCTTATTTCTACATGGTGATGAAGATGAAGTTATCTCAATCAAAAGCTCCATAAATGCATACGATAAAGTCCCACATGAACGTAAAAAGCTCATTATTCTTCACGAAGGACATCATCGTCTTTTGATGGATGAAAAAGTAAACTGGGAAGCTTATCAAATTATGAAATTATTTTTTGATGATCATCTATTAAATGAACAAAAAATAGAGATGGCAGAAGATATCATGGATAAGCTAATTGAAAAGAAACATCGCTTGGATGCTGAAAAAGAAAACTTAAAACAAGTGACGATACATGAGGAATCGGTTACATCGTAATCGATTCCTTTTTCCTTAAAGAAGTGATCATGTAAATAATATTATAAAGAAAAGGAAGGATGTCCTTCCTTAACTAATATTTAATATATACTTTTCTAACGGTACTATAGGAACCAAAAACTTTGCTGCCTAAAGAATCTGTTTGATAGGCCCGTACCTTAACATAATACGTTTTCTTTATTTTCATATTGCTCAGCGTTTTTGAAGTGGCACTGGTATACAAGCTTTTGGTTGTACTTTTCGTAAACTTTGAACTCGTGGAATACGTAATCTGATATCCCTTTGCGTAGGTTACCTTACCATATTTCACACTTAGTTTCCCTTTTGCACTATTTTTTAATGTTGGTGTTTTTCCCTTACCTACACTAAGCTTACTCCATCTTGCATACAGTTTCTTAT